>QGVC01000021.1 GCA_003242645.1 Pseudomonadota bacterium | reverse complement strand
ACGCGGATACTGGGAGGGGGTTTTCACTGCACGCGATCCCAAGCGGTGGCGCCGCGGCGGTATGAAGGTTGGCCTTGTCGGTGAGAAGGTCGATCTGACCTATCCCTACGAGCACCTCGGAATGGGTCCGCAGACGTTGGCAGAGATTGCTGCGGGTCGGCATTCGTTCATGCAGGCTCTCGCCGAAGCCCGGCGGCCGATGGTGATCGTCGGCAGCGGAGCGATCGCTCGACCGGACGGCGCCGCAGTGCTGTCCCTCGCGGCGCAGATCGCCCTTACGGCAATGCGGAAATCCCTGCCGGAGTGGAACGCCTTCAACGTGCTGCACGCGGCGGCAGGGCGGGTCGGCGGGCTCGACCTGGGCTTCGTGCCGGAGGAGGGCGGCCGTGATCTCATGGGCATGCTGAGCGGTGACATGGAGGTCGTTTACCTGCTTGGCGCCGACGAGATCGACACGAGCGCCCTCGGAGACGCGTTCGTCATCTACCAGGGCACTCACGGCGATGCGGGCGCGCATCGAGCTGACCTCATCTTGCCGGCGGCAGCCTACACGGAGAAAAGCGGCACCTACGTCAATCTCGAGGGCCGCGCTCAGATGACCAACCGGGCCGTCTTCCCGCCTGGCGCGGCGAAAGAGGACTGGGCGATTATCCGGGCGCTGTCGCCGCTGGTCGGCCACCAATTGCCTTACGACGACATCTTTGCCTTGCGCGCGGCGATGTATCGGGAAGCTCCGTCGCTGGCGCGTATCGGCACGGTGAAGCCGGAAGGGTTGGAAGGGGTGGAGGCCCTTGCCCAGATGGGCGGAGGGCAACCGGGCACTGCGCCATTCCGGTCGATCGTGAAGGATTTCTATCTGACAAATCCAATCGCCCGCGCCTCTGCGATCATGGCGGAGCTGAGCCGGTTGAAGGCGCTCGCCGAGTCGGAGAACACGGTCGAGGCTGCGGAATAGGACGGCACCAACATGACGGCATCGGAGATCTGGTGGGAGTATGGCTGGCCGCTGGCGATCATGCTGGGGCAAAGCTTGTTGCTGCTGGTCTGCCTGCTGATCCTCATCGCCTACCTTCTGCTGATGGACCGCAAGGTGTGGGCCGCGGTGCAGCTGCGGCGTGGCCCAAACGTCGTCGGGCCATTCGGTCTGCTGCAGTCGTTCGCCGACCTGCTGAAATTCGTCTTCAAGGAGCCCGTGATTCCGTCCGGCGCCGAGCGGACGATCTTTCTGCTCGCGCCGCTTGCGACAGCTACTTTCGCGCTTTCAGCTTGGGCCGTCATTCCTGTTTCGGAGGATGGGCTGGGACGCTGGGTGATCTCCGACATCAACGTCGGGATTCTATACATCCTGGCGATCTCCTCCCTCGGAGTTTACGGCATCATCATGGGCGGGTGGGCGTCGAACTCGAAGTACGCCTTCATGGGCTCGCTTCGCTCTTCGGCGCAGATGATATCCTACGAGGTCTCGATCGGATTTGTGATCATCACGGTGCTGCTGCTGGTCGGCTCGCTGAATATGACCGATATCGTCAATGCGCAGCGCAGCGGCATCGGAACTGCGGTGGGCCTGCCGAACTCGTTCCTCGATTGGAACTGGCTGGTCCTGTTCCCAATGTTCATCGTCTTCTTCATTTCGGCGCTGGCGGAGACGAACCGCCCACCATTCGACCTGCCCGAGGCCGAATCGGAGCTCGTGGCCGGTTTCATGGTCGAGTACTCCTCGACGCCGTACCTCCTCTACATGCTCGGCGAGTACGTGGCGATTACGACCATGTGCGCGCTGACGACGATCCTGTTCCTCGGTGGCTGGCTGCCTCCCATCGACGTGGCGCCGTTCACATGGATACCGGGGATCATCTGGTTCATCCTCAAGGCGGTTTTCGTGTTCTTCATGTTCGCAATGATGAAGGCGATGCTGCCGCGTTACCGCTACGACCAGCTCATGCGGCTCGGCTGGAAAGTGTTCCTGCCGTTGTCGCTGGCGATGGTCGTGCTGGTTGCCGGCGTCCTTCATTACGGCGGACTAGCGCCGTAGCGGCGGAGAGATCTCGTCATGGCATCCATTGCTCAAGCCATCCGCGCAGCGTTTCTGACCGAGTTCATTTCGGCCTTCTTCCTTTCGATGCGCTACTTCTTTGCGCCGAAGGCCACGGTCAACTACCCCTATGAAAAGGGGCCGCTCAGCCCGCGCTTCCGCGGCGAGCACGCTTTACGCCGTTATCCCAATGGCGAGGAGCGCTGCATCGCGTGCAAGCTGTGCGAAGCGATTTGTCCGGCTTACGCCATCACCATTGAAGCGGGTCCGCGCCGCAATGACGGCACGCGGCGCACGACACGCTACGACATCGACATGGTGAAGTGCATCTACTGCGGCCTGTGTCAGGAGGCCTGCCCGGTGGATGCGATCGTGGAAGGGCCGAACTTCGAGTTCGCCACGGAAACACGCGAGGAGCTGCTCTACGACAAGCAGCGATTGCTCGATAACGGCGACCGCTGGGAGCGGGTCCTGGCCAAGAACATTGCGCTTGATGCCAAGTACCGCTGACAGGCGCTGAGGGGGCATGACGATGCAAGCCGGTTATCAAGAACAGCCTTTTCGGCCTTGGTTTGTGGCGCCGATTAGGCTAAGTGCCCCTGCGAAACCTGGCTGGGGGCGTTCTTATTGCGGCACAGAAGGAATGAGCGTCAGCGGCTCCCGGCCGAGCAGCTGAAGGGGATCGGGACGAAAGGACGATGGGCCTGTCGGCGTTTTTCTTCTACATCTTTGCGATCTTGAGCGTGCTCGCGGGCGCAATGGTGATCATTGCGCGGAACCCGGTGCACGCCGTGCTCTTCCTGATCCTCGCATTTTTCAACGCGGCGGGCCTTTTCGTCCTGCTCGGTGCCGAGTTCCTGGCGATGGTGCTGGTCATCGTCTATGTCGGCGCCGTGGCAGTGCTGTTCCTGTTCGTCGTCATGATGCTCGACGTCGATTTTGCCGAGCTGAGGGCCGGCTTCATCCGGAATGCGCCTTTGGCAGCGCTGATCGGCGGCATCGTTCTGGTCGAGCTCGTGATGGTGGTGGGCTTTGCGTACATCCAGCCGGATGTTTCGGGCGTTGCCGCCGCTCCGTTCCCGACCGCCGGTTCGGGGATCACCAACACTGAGGCGCTTGGCCGTCTCATCTACACGCGTTACGTCCTCTTCTTCCAAGGGGCAGGGCTGATTCTCCTCGTGGCGATGATCGGCGCCATTGTTCTGACGCTGCGGCACAAGCCGGGCGTTAAACGGCAGTCGATCGCGGCTCAGACGGCCCGGACGCCTGAAACGGCGATCGAGGTGGTGAAGGTGGAGCCGGGGCAGGCCATTGTGCCGTCCGGCGAGGCTCAGGGCTGACACTGGACAAAAGGCAAGCGGATCGGGAACCCAACCATGGAATTCTCAGCCGTCGGACTCGGCCACTACCTCACGGTTGCCGCGATCCTTTTCACGCTCGGCATCTTTGGCATTTTTCTCAACCGGAAGAACGTCATCATCATCCTGATGTCGATCGAGCTGATGCTGCTTGCGGTCAACATCAACCTGGTGGCGTTCTCGTATTTCCTCGCTGATCTCGTCGGGCAGGTGTTCGCGCTGTTCGTGCTGACGGTGGCCGCTGCCGAGGCAGCGATCGGTTTGGCAATCGTTGTCGTCTTCTACCGCAATCGCGGCTCGATCGCGGTAGACGACGTGAACGTGATGAAGGGGTGAGGGAGCGGAAATGGTTCGGGACGAGCGAATGGCAGCGCACTCCGTCTCACCCGAGGGGATCGGGTTGCGATGATGTACCAGGCCATCGTCTTCCTGCCGCTCATCGGCGCCATCGTCGCAGGCTTCTTCGGGCGCGCCATTGGCGCACGGCCGACGGAAATTCTCACGACCTCGCTCGTCGGCATAGCTGCGGTTCTCTCGTGGATTGCCTTCATCCAGGTCGGCTTCGGCGGCGCTGTTGCGAAGGTGCCGATCGCGCGCTGGATCACCTCCGGCGAGCTCGACGCCTCCTGGTCGCTGCGCATCGACACGCTGACCGCGGTGATGCTGGTGGTGGTCAACACCGTTTCGGCGCTCGTCCACCTCTACTCCATCGGCTACATGCACGAGGACGAGAGCCGCGAGCGGTTCTTCTCGTACTTGTCGCTGTTCACCTTCGCCATGCTGATGCTGGTGACCAGCGACAACCTCGTGCAGATGTTCTTCGGCTGGGAGGGCGTCGGCCTCGCGAGCTATCTGCTCATCGGCTTCTGGTACACGCGGCCCTCGGCAAATGCGGCAGCGATCAAAGCCTTCGTCGTCAACCGCGTCGGTGACTTCGGCTTTGCCCTCGGCATCTTCGGAACGTTCTACGTTTTCCAGACGGTCCAGCTCGATGCGATTTTCGCGGCTGCGCCCGCGTTTGCCGGGAAGACAATGGAGTTCCTGGGCACCCAGGTCGACATCCTGACGGTGCTCTGTCTGCTGCTCTTCATCGGCGCCATGGGTAAGTCGGCGCAGTTCATCCTGCACACTTGGTTGCCGGACGCGATGGAGGGTCCTACGCCCGTTTCGGCCTTGATCCACGCAGCGACCATGGTGACGGCCGGCGTGTTCATGGTGGCGCGCCTGTCGCCGATGTTCGAGTACGCGCCGACCACGTTGCAATTCGTGACGCTGATCGGAGCTGTCACCGCATTTTTCGCTGCGACCGTCGGGCTCGTGCAGAACGACATCAAGCGTGTGATCGCGTATTCGACATGCTCGCAGCTCGGCTACATGTTCGTCGCGTGCGGCGTCGGCGCGTATTCCGCCGGGATCTTCCACCTCTTCACTCACGCCTTCTTCAAGGCGCTGCTGTTTCTCGGCGCTGGCTCTGTCATCCATGCCATGCACCACGAGCAGGATATGCGCCGCATGGGCGGGCTGGCGGAGCGGCTTCCGTATACCTGGGCGATGATGCTCATCGGCACGCTGGCGCTGACAGGCGTGGGCATCCCCGGCCTCATCGGCTTCGCCGGATTCCACTCCAAGGATGCCATCGTGGAGGCGGCTTGGGCCGCACACACGCCCGGCAACTTTGCCTTCTGGCTGCTCGTCATCGCAGCGCTGATGACTGCGTTCTACTCGTGGCGTCTCTTTTTCATGACGTTCTACGGCGAGCCCCATTGGCGCCATTCCGGCCATAGTGCCGGCGCGGCAGGCAGCCATCCGGATTCGCACCACGCTCACGCTCATGATCACCACGAGCCCCACGAGAGCCCGCCTGTCATGCTGGTGCCGCTCGCGGTGCTGGCGGTGGGCTCCGTCGTGGCCGGGTTTGCCTTCGCCTCGTACTTCATCGGCGATGGGTATGCGAAGTTCTGGGGCCGCTCTCTGGCAACGGCACCGGGCAATCACATTCTGGAGGAAATGCACCACGTGCCGTTGTGGGTCGCTTGGTCACCCACGATCGCCATGCTGATTGGGTTCGGCCTTGCGTGGCTCTACTACATGTCGGCGACGTGGCTACCGGCGGCTACGGCCCAGGCGTTCCGTCCGCTCTACAACTTCCTGCTCAACGCCTGGTACTTCGACGCGCTTTATGACCGGCTGTTCGTCCGGCCCGCTTTCTGGATCGGCCGCGTCCTGTGGAAGACGGGAGATGGGCAGATCATCGACGGCCTTGGTCCAGACGGTGTTGCGGCGCGCGTGCTCGACACGACGGGTCGCGTCGTGCGGCTGCAGACCGGCTACGTGTACCACTACGCTTTCGCGATGCTGATCGGCGTCGCGATCATTCTCACAGTCTTCATGTTCACGGGCGGGCAGCCGCTATGAACATCGCCAACGCACCACTTCTGTCGCTGATCACCTTCCTGCCGCTGGTCGGCGTCGCGTTCATCGCGTTCCTGCCGCGCGATGCAGTGCAGAACGCGCGCTACATCGCCCTCTGGACCACGCTCGTCACGTTCGGCGTGTCGCTGCTGGTATGGATCAATTTCGATACGTCGACCCCGAACTTTCAGTTCCTGGAGGAGCGGCCCTGGCTCGGCCCGATTGCCTACCGCATGGGCGTCGACGGCATCTCGATGCTGTTCGTCATTCTGACGACCTTCCTGATGCCGCTCTGCATCCTGGCGAGCTGGGAGAGCATCGAGACGCGCGTCAAGGAATACATGATGGCCTTCCTGGTCATGGAGACGCTGATGATCGGCGTCTTCTGCGCGCTCGACCTGGTGCTCTTCTATCTCTTCTTCGAGGGAAGCCTTATCCCGATGTTCCTCATCATCGGGGTGTGGGGAGGCCCGAGGCGGATCTACGCTACCTTCAAGTTTTTCCTCTACACGCTGCTTGGCTCGCTGCTGATGCTGCTCGCCATGATGGCGATGTACTGGCACGCCGGCACCACCAACATCATCGAGCTGCAGCGGGCCGCGTTCCCCGCCGACATGCAATGGTGGCTGTGGCTCGCGTTCTTCGCGTCCTTTGCGGTGAAATTGCCGATGTGGCCCGTGCACACGTGGCTGCCGGACGCCCACGTTGAGGCGCCGACGGCCGGGTCGGTGATCCTGGCAGCGATCCTGCTGAAAATGGGCGGCTACGGTTTCCTGCGCTTCTCCGTGCCGATGTTTCCGCTGGCGAGCCAGGAGTTGGCACCGCTGGTGTTCGCTCTTTCCGTCATCGCCATCATCTACACATCGCTCGTGGCGCTGGCGCAGGAAGACGTGAAGAAGCTGATCGCCTATTCGTCCGTGGCCCACATGGGCTTTGTGACGATGGGCATTTTCACGTTCACAGTGCAGGGCGTCGACGGCGCGATCTTCCAAATGATCTCGCACGGCATCGTGTCGGCCGCGCTGTTCCTTTGCGTTGGCGTTATCTACGACCGGATGCACACGCGCGAGATCGCGGCCTACGGTGGGCTCGTCAATCGGATGCCGATATACGCGTTCTGCTTCATGGTTTTCACCATGGCCAATGTCGGCCTGCCGGGGACCAGCGGCTTCGTGGGTGAGTTCCTCACGTTGCTTGCGGCGTTCAAAACCAACACGTGGGTGGCGTTCCTCGCGACGACGAGCGTGATCCTCTCCGCTTCCTACATGCTCTATCTCTATCGGCGCGTGATTTTCGGCGCTCTTGAGAAGGCGTCTTTGAAGGCGATCACGGACATGTCGCCACGCGAGGTCCTTGTGATGGGGCCGCTTGTGATCCTCACCATCCTGTTCGGGTTCTATCCAGCCCCAATCCTCGACGTCACCGCGGTATCGGTGAAGGCGCTCGTGCAGCATTACGAGGCCGCGGTGAATACGGCTGCCGCGGCGCTCGCAAAGTAATTCGGCGGGGAGACATCACGAGATGACCTACCTACAAACTCTCGGCCCCCTGCTTCCGGAGCTCATTCTGGCGATCGGCGCCATGGCACTCCTCGTGCTGGGCGTGTTCCGGCCTCAAACAGACGAGGAGGGCCGGGCCATCGGGTGGCTGGCCATCGTTCTCTTGGCGGTGGCGGGCACCGCGATCGTCATGCAGCCGGCGGACGTGAAGGCGATGTTCGAGGGCGCCTTCGTCGTGGACAGCTTCGCCCGGCTGATGAAGCTGCTGATCCTCGGCGCCACGGCGGCAGCACTGCTGCTTGCTTTCGACGACCTCACCGACCACCGCCAGATGCGGTTCGAGTACTCGGTGCTCATCCTGCTGTCGGTCGTCGGGATGCTGGTGATGGTCTCGGCCGGCGACCTCATCACCCTTTACCTTGGCCTCGAGATGCAGAGCCTGGCAGCCTACGTGCTGGCCTCCTATCGCCGGGACAACCTGCGTTCGAGCGAGGCGGGGCTCAAGTATTTCGTTCTGGGCGCGCTCGCCTCGGGCATGATGCTCTATGGCGTCTCTTTGGTCTACGGCTTCACCGGCTCCACGAGCTTCGCGACGATCGCGGGCATCGCGACCGGCAACGTTGCAATCGACAATATCGGCCTCGTCTTTGGCCTCGTGTTCGTGCTGGTCGGTGTCGCCTTCAAGGTTTCGGCGGTGCCGTTTCACATGTGGACGCCGGACGTCTACGAGGGCGCACCCACACCCGTCGTGGCCTTCTTCGCTTCGGCCACGAAGGTTGCCTCGATGGGGCTGCTCATCCGGCTGGTGCTGTCGGCCTTCCCGGGTATGACGCCTCAGTGGCAGCAGATCATCGTGTTTCTTTCCATCGCCTCGATGCTGCTCGGCTCGTTCGCGGCCATCGGCCAGCGCAACATCAAGCGGCTAATGGCCTACTCTTCGATCGGCCACGTCGGATTTGCATTCGTAGGGCTGGCAGCTGCCTCGCAGGAGGGCGTTCAGGGCGTCATTCTCTACATGGGGATCTACCTCGTGATGACGCTCGGCGCGTTCGCCTGCATCCTGGCCATGCGCCGCTCCGACGGCCCGACGGAGGAAATCAGCGACCTCGCTGGCCTGGCGCAGACCAATCTGCCGATGGCCTTTGCCTTCGGCGCGCTGATGTTCTCCATGGCGGGGATTCCGCCGTTGGCCGGCTTCTTCGCGAAATTCTACGTGTTCCTTGCTGCCATAAATGCGGGGCTTTACACCTTGGCCGTCATCGGCGTGCTGGCGAGCGTGATCGCCGCCTACTACTACCTCTACATTGTGAAGGTGATGTTCTTCGATGAACCGAAGGACAGCTTCCTGCCCGTGCGGAGCAAGGAGGGCTTCGTCATTGCCGTATCGGCAGCTCTCATGATCTTCGCGTTCATCGTGCCCTACCTGCCGGCGTCGCTCGTCTCTGTCGCCGATGCGGCGGCAGCAAGCTTCCGGTACTGAACGGCCGATGCCCGGGGCCGCTCCAGCGCTTCCGCCCGGCTACGGCCTCCTCACCTTTGACGAGATCGGCTCGACCAACGCCGAGGCAATGCGCCTGGGCAGGGCCGGAGAAACAGGCCCACTGTGGATCTGGGCGCGCATGCAGACACGGGGGCGCGGCCGCTCAGGCCGCACATGGGCATCGCCCCCGGGGAACCTATACACCAGCCTGTTGATCCGGCTCGACTGCTCTCCGGATGCTGTCCACCAGCTCTCCCTGCTTGCGGGGGTTGCGACTTACGAGGCCGTGCGTTCTGCCTGCTCTCGAAGTGGCGGAGCTGTCAGCGGCCTCCGATTGAAGTGGCCCAACGATGTTCTCATTGACGACGCCAAGCTGGCCGGCATTTTGCCGGAGTGCACGCGCGTCCCGGGTAGTTCCAACGCCTTCCTGGCGGTGGTAGGCATCGGCATCAATCTTGCAACTCATCCGGAGGGTTTGGGCCGCTCAGTAACGGATCTTGCCGCGCACGGGTGCCTCGTTGAGCCTGCAGACATGCTGTCCGAGCTTGCTGCTGCAATGCATCAGTGGCTGACCGAGTGGGATAACGGCGCCGGTTTCGCGCGCGTGCGGGAGGCCTGGTTGGAGCGGGCGGGGAGGCCGGGTGAGCACATCACCATCAACACAGGGCAGGAGGTTGTGGAAGGTAGCTTCCTCGGGATCGACCCGTCAGGAGCACTCGTTTTACGTGATCCCAGCGGTGCCCAGCGCCGCTTCACCTATGGAGATGTAACGCTGGGGGCGGCAGCGGGCGCGAACGAGCAATGACGGATATGTGGCGGGCAGGCTCCCGGCCGGGGTCGAGCGAGGACGAGATCGTTTTTCTGGGGCTTGGAGGTCTCGGAGAGATCGGGCTCAACGTCTACCTCTATGGCATGGGGCTCGAGGACAACCGCCGTTGGCTGATGGTCGACCTCGGCCTCACGTTTGCCGAGGAGCACGAGCCTGGCGTCGAGATAGTCCTGCCAGACCTGCGCTTCATCGAGGAGGAGCGCGGCGCCCTTGAGGGCATTGTCCTTACCCACGCTCACGAGGACCACTTTGGAGCCGTGATCGACCTGTGGGACCGGCTCCGCGCGCCCATCTACGCGACGCCGTTCACCGCGGCCATGCTGCGCTCGAAGCTCGCAGAGGAGAGCAGCGGAATTGAGCCGCCAATCACCGTTGTCCCGATGGGTGCTCGGTTCAAGGTGGGCCCGTTCGATCTCGAGTTCGTCACGATGGCCCACTCCATACCGGAGCCCTCCGGGCTGGTGATCCGTACCCCGCACGGCATCATCTTCCATACCGGAGATTGGAAGCTCGACCGCACACCGTTGGTCGGTGAACCGACGGATGAGGAAAAAATTCGCAGCCTCGGCCGGGAAGGCGTCCGCGCGCTGATCTGCGACTCCACCAATGCCTTCCGTGAGGGCCGGTCTCCCTCGGAGGCCGATGTTGCCGAGTCGCTCAAGGCGATCATCGCCAAGGCGAAGCGCCGGGTGGCCGTGACGACCTTCGCCTCCAACGTCGCGCGCATACGTGCCATTGCCGAGGCGGCCAAGGCCACGCGACGGCATCTCGTCGTGGCTGGACGGGCCATGCATCGGGTCATCCAGGTGGCCATGGAGACAGGCTACCTGCCGCAAGATTTCCGCTATCTCGACCAGGATCAGTTTGCCTACCTCGAGCCCGACGAGGTGCTGATGCTGTGTACTGGCAGCCAGGGCGAGCCGCGGGCCGCGCTCTCCCGCATCGCGGAAGGTGAGCATCCAGACCTCCGCCTCGGGCAAGGCGACCTCGTCATCTTCTCGTCGCGGACCATCCCGGGCAACGAGAAGGCGGTCACCAGGGTGCAGAACAACCTGGCGCTGCTCGGGGTGGATATCCTCACGGATGCCGACGCCCTGGTGCATGTCACGGGCCACCCGCGCCGCGAGGAGCTGAAGGAGATGTACGCCTGGCTCAAGCCGGCGGTCGCCGTGCCAATGCATGGCGAGGCGCGCCACCTGCGGGAGCATGCCTGGTTGGCCAAGGCGGCAGGCGTTCTGGATGTCCATCCTTTGCGGAATGGACAAATGATCCGTCTCGCGCCTGATCCCGTGGCCATTATCGACGAAGCGCCGGTGGGGCGCCTTTATCGAGACGGGCGGCTGATCGTTTCCGGCGAGGGCTCTGTGCGGGAGCGCCGGCGGCTTGCCTTTGCCGGAATCGTCGCGATCGGGATGGCGATGAGCCGCCGCGGCGAGCTGCTGTCCGATCCGAGCATAGCGATGGAGGGCATTCCGGCCGAGACGGCGGACGGCATGCCCATGACAGAGGTGGTTTTCGACGCCATCGATGGCACGTTGCGCAGCATCCCGGCAGGCAAGCGGCGGGATATCGAGCTCGTGCGCGACGCGGTGCGGCGTTCCGTGCGAGCGGCCATCGAGCAGGTCTGGGGCAAAAAGCCTATTGCGAAGGTTCTCATCAACGTCGTGGATACGAGGCGATAGCAGGCGGTTGGCCGCATTGCGAGAGCAGGGTTTGGTGGCCAGATCAGGGGGAGGGCACCGAGAGTCCAGCGCGGTCAGCGGCAGCCATCTAACATCGGGCAGTCGGCACCGCGGAGTGGAGCCTCGCAGCGGCTGCAAGGGAGCAACATCATGATCGGGCGCTTGAACCACGTGGCCATCGCGGTCCGCGACCTTCAAGCAGCTGCTGCGACCTATCGTGAAACGCTTGGTGCTACGGTCTCCGAGCCCTTGCCGCAGCCGGACCACGGCGTCACTGTCGTTTTCGTGACGCTGCCGAACACCAAGATCGAGCTTCTGGAGCCGCTGGGGCCAAACTCGCCCATAGCGAAGTTTCTCGAGCGCAATGCTGATGGCGGCATCCACCACGTCTGCTATGAGGTGGACGACATCATTGCCGCACGTGACCGCCTAAGAGCCGCGGGCGCGAGGGTGCTTGGCGATGGCGAGCCGAAGATTGGCGCTCATGGCAAGCCCGTTCTGTTCCTGCACCCGAAAGATTTTTTCGGCACGCTGATCGAGCTGGAGCAGGCCTGACCAAAGGGCGCCAGATGGAGCAACAAAAGTAATGAGCCTGACACTGGGGATAGCGCTGTACTTCATTATCTGGTGGACGGTGCTGTTCGCCGTGCTTCCGATCGGCGTTCGCACGCAGGGGGAGGCCGGTGAGGTCGTGCCTGGCACCCCGGAGAGCGCGCCCGTTGCGCCGCGTCTGCTTCGCATCGTGGCGATCAACACCCTCGTCGCGACGATCGTTTTTGCGGGCGTATGGCTCGTGATCCACTACCGCCTGATCACGGTGGAAGACCTGTCTCACTTGGTTGGGATTTGAGCACGCGCGTCGCCGGTGTGGCAATGTCGGATGAGACGTTGCCGACCGCCCACGCCGCAGGACACATGCCTCGGTGCGGAAATTCGCGAGAGTGCAGATTAGCGGAGAGCAAGGCTCATATCGCCTTGCTCTCTCGCGCTCATAATCCCCAGGTTATTTATTCCGGCGATTTGAACGCTCAGAGCCAACAGGACGTGCCGGTTCCGTCACAGGCCGCAAGCCGCGCGGGCATGGCGGCTCTCTTCTTCCCACTCCCTAGACTTGGGCACCTAGCCGGTCTTAAAGCCGGCTTTGGGACCCGTCTTAAGCGGGGCAGAGCATAACCAACTCGCCACTTTCTGTCACGACCTCGTTTCCACTGGTCAAATCCCCCGAAAGTCGAAGGCTTGCCGTGCAGATCCCGCATTTCGCCCAGGGTTCTTCCGCTCCGGATTGCCTCTGCAGCCGTATCAGGCTATGAGCGCCAAAGGCTGCTGCCGTGCCCATCATCGGGCGGGCGGTTGCCGCGCGAGTACTCACTGCCGCAAGCAATTCTCGTTCAACGGACCGGGCATCTCTCCATGCGCCTCTCCCGTTACTTCCTCCCCGTGCTTCGTGAGACGCCCAAAGAAGCCGAGATCATCTCGCACCAGCTCATGCTGCGCGCCGGCATGATCCGTCAGGCGAGCGCCGGCATCTACTCGTGGCTGCCGCTCGGGTTCAAAGTGCTGAAGAAGATCGAGCAGATCGTGCGCGAGGAGCAGAACCGCGCGGGGGCCATCGAGATGCTCATGCCGACCATTCAGTCGGCAGACATCTGGCGCGAGTCAGGGCGCTATGAAGCCTACGGCAAGGAGATGCTGCGCATCCTTGATCGGCATGACCGCGAGCTGCTCTACGGCCCGACCAACGAGGAGCTCATTACACAGATCTTCAGAGACAACGTTCGCAGCTACAAGGATCTGCCGCGCAACCTCTATCACATCCAGTGGAAGTTCCGGGACGAGATCCGGCCGCGGTTCGGCGTGATGCGCGGCCGCGAGTTCCTGATGAAGGACGCTTACTCCTTTGACCTCACTCCCGAGGCAGGCCGGCACGCCTACAACCGGATGTTCGCCGCTTATCTCCGCACCTTTGCGCGCATGGGCCTCAAATCCATCCCCATGGCGGCGGAGACCGGCCCCATTGGCGGCGATCTGAGCCACGAGTTCATCATCCTGGCTGAAACGGGGGAGAGCCAGGTCTACTGCCACAAGGATCTGATCGAGAACGAGATCCCGCCGGCGGATACGGACTTCGATTCCGACCTCTCCCACATCGTCGAGGCCTGGACCTCACTTTATGCGGCCACGGACGAGAAGCACGATCCGGAACGCTTCGACCGCGAAGTGCCGAAGGACAAGCAGGTGACGGCGCGCGGCATCGAGGTCGGCCACATCTTCTTCTTCGGGACGAAATATTCAGAGCCCATGAACTGCCGCGTTCAGGGGCCCGACGGAAAGATGATGACGCTGCAAATGGGCTCGTATGGCGTTGGCGTCTCGCGACTCGTCGGCGCCATCATCGAGGCCTGTCATGACGATGCCGGAATCGTCTGGCCTGTACCGGTCGCGCCTTTCGAGGTGGGGCTCGTCAATCTGAAGGTCGGAGATAGCGAAACGGACCGGGTTTGCGAGAACGTCTACCAGGAGCTCGGAAATGCCGGCATCGAGGTCCTCTACGACGATACGGACGAGCGACCCGGTGTGAAGTTCGCGACCATGGACCTGATTGGCCTCCCTTATCAGATCATCATCGGTCCCAAGGGCTTGAAGAGCGGCGAGGTGGAGCTGAAGCACCGTCGTACCGGGGAGCGTGAGAGCCTCACTCCAGAGGCTGCGGTCAGCCATGTTGTCGATCTCGTCCTGAGCCAGCGCGTATTGGTTTGAGCCGTGGAGAATTGATGCCTGGCAAGGTGCTCCGGTTCACGCATACACGCGGCTGGCAACGCCGCGCCGTAGCCTGTCTTCGGCGCGGATGACTGCAGGAGCAAGGGGATGAGCCAGTCGGTCGATACTCCTCCGTTCGCGCCGTTCGAATGGATGCTCGCGCTGCGCTATCTCCGATCCCGTCGAAAGGAAGGATTTATCTCGGTTATTGCCGGCTTCTCGTTCGTCGGCATCCTTCTTGGGGTGGCAACGCTGATCATCGTGATGGCCGTGATGAACGGCTTTCGCAATCAGCTCTTCGAGAAAATTCTTGGCGTCAACGGCCACATCGTCATTTACAAGCACGCTGGGACGGGCCCCTTCGACAATTACTTGGAAGTTGCAGAGCGCGTCGAGCGATCGCCGGGGGTCAAGCACGTCATCCCGCTCATTGAAGGCCAAGTGATGGTCTCCTCACCGATACAGGCGCTCGGCGGCTACGTCCGTGGGATCACCGAAAAAGGCCTGAGCGCCTTGCCGCTCGTATCGGACAATATCATCGCCGGTACCTTGGAGGGTTTCGACGAGCAGACGGGCATTGCGATCGGGAGCCGTCTTGCCGAGGCGCTCGGCTTGCGTGTCGGCGATGCCGTTACATTGGTCTCGCCACGAGGAAATTCGACGCCGTTTGGAACTGCACCGCGAACGAAGGCCTATCGCGTTGCGGCGATTTTCGAGATGGGCATGGCCGAATACGACCGCACCATGATGTTCATGCCCATGGAGGAGGCCAAGAGATACTTCTCGCGCGGCAATCAAGTCGACGTTCTGGAGGTGATCGTCGCCGATCCGGAAAAGGTCGATACCTATGCAGGAGGGATCACTGCGGCGTTGGGAGAAGGCTTCTCGCTCGTCGACTGGCGGCAGCGGAATCAGACCTTCTTCACCGTGCTCGAAGTCGAGCGTACGGTGATGTTTATCATCCTGTCGCTGATCGTCCTCGTCGCCGCCCTCAACATCATCTCGGGCCTGATGATGCTGGTGAAGGACAAGGGCCGCGACATCGCTATCCTGCGCACCATGGGCGCAACGAAGGGCGCGATGATGCGGGTTTTCCTGATTACAGGGGCGTCGATTGGCTTCGTCGGGACGTTCGCCGGCCTGATCATCGGCATCATTTTCTGCTGGAATATCGAATCAATCCGCCAGTTCGTGCAGTGGCTGACAGGCACGACGCTGATGGATCCGACCGTCTATTATCTTTCGCGTCTCCCGGCCGACATCGACATTGGCGAAACAGCGTCCATCGTCGTCATGGCTTTGACGCTTTCTTTGTTGGCCACCCTCTATCCCTCGTGGCGCGCTTCCCGGCTCGACCCGGTCGAGGCGCTGAGATACGAATGACGCCGATGAACGGAATGGGTGCGCCGTGCATGAGCTGACACGACGGCCGGTGCTACAGCTCGCTGGGCTGACGCGCACCTATCGCCAAGGCAACCGCACGGTGCAGGTGCTGGCTGGCGCTTCGGCCGACCTCTATGCCGGAGAGGCCGTTGCCCTCGTGGGGCCTTCCGGTGCGGGCAAGTCCACCTTGCTGCATATCGCCGGTCTGCTCGAAACACCGGATAGTGGGCGTGTCATCGTCGACGGGCGTGATTGCTCCGCGATGAGCGACGAGGAGCGCACGCGGATTCGACGTACCACGATGGGCTTCGTCTATCAGTTTCACCAGCTCCTGCCGGAGTTTTCGGCGATCGAGAATGTCGTCATTCCGCAAATGATCCGCGGATGCTCTCGTCGGCAGGCCGAGGCTCGCGGGCGTGAGCTCCTGGCTGCGGTGGGGTTGGGTCACCGCCTCGACCATCGCCCGGCGGAGCTTTCCGGCGGCGAGCAGCAGCGGACGGCAATCTGCCGGGCGCTCGCGAACTCACCGAAAATTCTGTTGGCAGATGAACCCACGGGCAACCTCGACCCCGCGACAGCGGAGCAAGTCTTCTCCGAGCTGATCGAGCTCGTCGTCCGCACCGGGGTTGCTGCGCTCATCGCCACGCATAACATGGAGCTGGCTGCACGCATGCACCGCGTGCTGCGATTGGAAGGCGGCGTGCTGGTGGAGGTGGCACCGGGAACGGTGGGCTAGGATCAAGATTTGGCGCTCTGATCTCGACGCGTGCCGCTCACGAAACATCCTGCGATCAAGCCAGCGGCGATCAATCCGAAGGCCGCCCATGTCAATTCCGGCGAATAGACGCGAATGTTGAGCGGGTGATCGCGGGTGCACAGCGAGGCAATAGCCTGGCAAAGACCGGAGGTGTCGATGAAGCAGATCGCCGCCTCCCGCGCCGACAGCACTTCAGCCTGGAGGACGACGCCAAAAACAGCACCCCACCACAGCAAAGCGGCAATCAGTGCTGCAAGACCGAGGGCCAGGAGAACAGCTGGCGCGCGCGCGAAGGCTCGAATTGGCATAGGTCGACCTTTCAGTTCGAACCGAGCCCAAGCAGCTCCAAGGCCTGATGGCGAAGCTCCGCCAGTCGCGGATCGTTGCGATGCCGCGGGTATGGAAGGTCCACGTCAATGATCTCGACAATGGATGCCGGCCGCGCGCTCATCACGACGACGCGCTCGGCCATGAGGAGGGCCTCCTCGACGTCGTGCGTCACCATCAACGCTGTGAAGCCGGAGTTGCGCCAGAGCGAGACGATCTCGCTCTGCATGGCCATGCGCGTGAGGTGATCGAGCTTGCCCAGCGGCTCGTCGAGGATCAGGAGCCGCGGATCATTCACTAATGCCCGCGCGAGCGCCGCCCGCTGCGCCATGCCGCCCGAGAGCTGGTGGGGATAGGCGGATGCGAACTGCTCGAGCCCGACAAGCCGAAGCGCCGCGCCGATGCGGTCGCGCTTGCTCTTCAGCAGTCCGCGCGCCTCCAGCCCAAGCGCTACGTTCCGCTCCACCGTTCGCCAGGGATACAAGGTGGGGTCCTGGAACACGACGACGCGGGACGGATCAGGGCCGGTGATTGGCTCGCCATCGGACTCGATCCGGCCGGCGCGGGGCTGGTCGAGGCCGGCGATCAGCCGCAGGAGGGTCGATTTTCCGCAGCCGGAGGGACCGAGAATCGCGACGAAGCTGCCCGGCGCGATCTCGAGATCGACATTCCGCAAAACGGGAAGGAGCTCCCCCTCGAGGTCGAAGGCGTGGGAGACGCCTCGAATCGAGAGCGCCATCCCTGCACCGGTTGCCGGCCGGAGATCGAGCGCAGCGTCTACCATCTGAGCAGCCCCTTCTGCCAGGCGAGCAGGTGATCACGGACCTTGAACAGCAGGGCCACGAGGCTGGCGCAGACCAGGGCCAATACGATCAGGGCTGCGTACATGTTGGCATAAGCCCCCCAGCCCTGGGCCCACTGCAGGTACCAGCCAAGGCCGGCTTTCACACCCATCATCTCGGCGACGACGAGCACGGCGAACGAGGCAGACAGCCCCATGAACAGGCCGACGAACACATGCGGCATGGCCGCCGGAATCGCGACCCGGAGGACGAGGAAGGTGCGGCTGGCGCCCAGAGTGCGGGCGATGTCGTAGTAGGCGCTGTTGACGGATGAGACGCCCGACCAGGTCAGCACCGTGACCGGAATTCCGGTCGCGAGCGCGATGAGAAAGACGCTGGCGCTGCCGCTCGACGGGAAGGTGAAGAAAGCGAACGGCAGCCAGGCTGTCGCGGGCAACGGTCCGACCACGCGCAAAATGGGATGTCCCCAGTACGACGCCCGCGGCGACCAACCGAGCGCAACGCCGGCAACGAAGCCAATGCTTGCGCCGATGACGACTCCCTTGGCGAGGAGCAGCGCTGAATGCACGATGCATTCGAGCAGCTTGTCGCCTTCGTCCAGGTAGACCTCGAGGATCGCCTGGGGCGGCATGAAAAACGGCGCGGGCAGCCAGGCAAGCTTGGCCGTCGCGATCTCCCAGACGGTCGCGAGAACGGCCAGAAACGTAAACCAAGGCTCCCAATGCTGAAGGCGCGCTCCAATCGTCCCCAGGTGGCCATTGAGCACGGCGCAAACAGCGAGAAGGATCGCAACCGCCAGCGCAATCAGCGCCAACTCCTCAGTGTGCGGCCAATCCTGGACTTGCGGCCAGTAAATCGTCACCGCGGCAAAGACGAGCCAGGCAGCAGGGGGCACGATTGCCCCCCACCGGAACCTGGTGCGTCCCGACCGGACAACGTCCCCGCGCGCTGCTTCGCTCGAAGCCAGGTTTTCGATTGCAGTGCTCATTTCGGCAGATCAGCTGAAGACGTCGCCGTAAATGCGCTCGGCGAACTTGACGGGATCGGTTGAGGGCTTCAGCACCTGCACGAGCTTCAGCTCCTCCGCGTACAGTGCCAGCTCGCGCTTCAACGCATCACCGATCGGATGATGGTGATGTGTGTGGCTCTTGAGCATGGCGACGAGATCTTCGACGCTGCTCTTGGGCTTGTACGTCTCGTAGTAGACGCGAGCCGTTTCGGTCGGGTCGTCCGCTGTCAGCTTGGCGGCTTCGAGCAGCCCGACCACCAGCGCCTTCACCGTCGCTTTATCCTCACGGAACAGACTTCCGCGCACCGCGATCACGCAGCACGTGCGATTGGCGAATTCGCCGTCGAGATTATTGGCAATCTCAACGAAGTTGCCGCTTTTCAGGAAACGCCAGGTGTCCGGGTCCCAATGGGCGAGCGCCTGCGCTTCTCCTTTCTCGACCGCAAGGGCCAGGAGATCGCCGGGGAAGACGCGCCAATCAACCTCCTTGTTCGGATCGATGCCAGCCCGAGCCAGGAGGACCGAGAAGAAGCTCTTGCCAGGGCTGGCAAGGTCGCTGACGGCAACCGTCTTTCCTTTGAGATCTTCGAGTTTCGTCACACCTGCGGCTTTCGAGCCGAGGAGGCGAATGCAGCCGCCGTGGGTGCCAGCCACCACCTTGACGTCGAAGCCTTGCTCCAGGGGCTTCAACCAGCGCAAAGCCATGCCGACGCCGGGCCAACCTTTCCCGGAAGCGACGCGCCCAAGAGGCTGTCCCGTGA
>QGVC01000317.1 GCA_003242645.1 Pseudomonadota bacterium | reverse complement strand
GCCCAGCACCATGCCGAGGATGATCGGACCAATTGGAAAGCCATTCTCCTCCAAAATCCAGCCGAAAACACCCAGCACGAGCATGATGATGATGCCGTAGACGGAGTTCGTCATGGCATAGGAGCCGACGATGCAGAACAGCAGGATCATCGGCAGCAGGATATTACGGGGTGTGCGCAGGATTTGCCGAGCGAGCTTGATAGCGGCCCAGCCGATGGGCAGCATCATCAGGTTAGCTAGTATGAAGATGATGAACACCGCATAGATGAGCTGCGGATTCTGAAGGAATACAGCCGGGCCCGGATTCATGTTCTTCATGTAGAGCACGCCGATCACTATGGCCGTGATGGAGTCGCCCGGAATCCCAAACACCAGCGCCGGAATCCACGCCGCACCAACGGCGGCATTGTTCGCCGACGTGGAGTCCACGATGCCTTCGATGTGACCTGTGCCGAACTTTTCGGGCTCTTTGGAGAAGCGCTTCGACACGGCATAGGAGATCCAGGCGGCAATATCGGCACCGGCCCCTGGGAGCGCGCCGATCCCAGTGCCGAGCATCGAGCCACGGACGAAGTTACGCCAGTAGCGCCGCCACACCTGACCGAGACCGCGGAAGACATTGCCGACCTGCTGTTGAACCATCTCGCCGACCCGGTCGATGGTAACGACGCCCCGCAACAGCTCCGACAACGCGAATAGGCCGATCATCGCTGGGATGAAGCTGATGCCCTGGAGCATCTCGACCGAGCCGAATGTGAAGCGCGGATGGCCCGCCGTAGGATCAATGCCGATGGTCGCGATGGCCAGGCCGATGAGCAGCGCCGCAAACCCCTTCAATGCATCCGATTGAGCGATGAAGACGGCGCACGTCAGCCCCAGTCCAGCGAGCCAGAAGTACTCGAATGAGGAGAAATTAAGGGCAATTTCGGCCAGGATAGGCGCAGCAATAATCAGAATTGCTACGCCCACGAGACCACCCGCGACGGAGAAGACGAGGTTCACCCCGAGTGCCTGGCCCAGCAGGCCCTTGCGGGACAACCTATAGGCTTCGTCAGTGTAAGCCGCAGAGGCAGGTGTGCCGGGAATGCGCAGCATTGCACCTGGAATGTCACCGGCAAAAATCGCCATGGCAGTTGCCACTACGATCGCACCAACCGCCGGAACAGGCTCCATGAAGAAGGTGATCGGCACCAGCAAAGCGGTCGCCATCGTGGCGGTCAGGCCTGGCATCGCCCCGACGAAGATGCCGAAAACCGCGGCCGCGAAGCACACCCAAAGCACGTATGGATCGGCGACTAGAGCGGCGGCCTGGAAAATTGTGTCCGACATGCGCCCGTGCCCCTAGAGAATGGCGGTCAACAGGCCGCGCGGAAGCGGCACTCGCATTAACGTCGCGAAAAACCAATGAATGATCCAGGTTGCGATGGCGGCAACAGGCAGCGCCACCACGAGCCGTGCACGAAACCAGAGGAATAGGAGGAGAAGCAGCGCAAAGGCGACCGGAATGAAGCCGACTTGCTCCGAAATGAGGATGTAAACGACGGTCAGGAGCGGGATCAGGAGAAACGAGGTGACTCGCCACGGCTCCCTGGTCCAGTCGGCGAAAGCGACCCAGGCTTCGCCGGCACGGCGCGCCGAGATCCCGCGAACAACGAGAAGGAGGCCGCAGATTATGAGACCCGCGCCCAGAATCCGCGGGAAAAGGGCGGGGCCGTATTTTTGGCCTGGAAAGCCGGGGAAATCGAGGGTCAGGTAAATCATGAACGTGCTGACGGCGATCAGCACGAGACCCGAGATTGCGTCGTTCGCTCGCATGGCTGTGCCGGCTTCGAGTAGGTGTGGCGTGAAATGCAGCCTCCGGAGCAGATGCGATTCGCTCTCATCCTGAGAAACGGGAAGCGAGAGGGATGTCCGATGTCTCTTTCCCCTCTCGCCACGAGCGAATATTCATTGATGAGAACGAAGTGCGCGATTTGTGCCGGAGCCGCGCAATCGAGCAGCGTCAGGCTTTCGCCAACCCCGCCGCCTTCATGGCGGCGCCCATCTTCGCGTCGCTCTCGTCCATAAAGGCGGCGAACTGTTCCGCGTCACCCCAGACCATGCCGAAGCCGCGAGAGGTCATGAAATCCTTGAACTCCTGGGAGTCGTAGACCTTCTTCAGGGCAGCCGTCAGCTTCGTCGCGATCTCTTTCGGCAACCCCTTGGGGCCTGCAATGCCGCGCCAGGCGCCCACCGAGTAGTCAATCCCAGCCACCTCTTGCAAGGTCGGGACATCCGGGAACGCCTCGTTCCGCTTGGATGCCATCACAGCAAGCGACCGCGCCTTGCCGGCATCGATCATCGCCTTCGCCTCGGGGACCGAGCACGTCACGATGTCCACGCCGCCGGCAGCGAGGTCCTGCATAGCAGGGGCGGCGCCGTTCGAGGGCACCCAGGGCACATGGTCCGGTTTGAGGCCCATGGCCATCAGCCAGCCGACGAGGGCCAAATGCCAGATGCCGCCTTGTCCGGTGCCAGAGGCCTTGAAGGTACCCGGAGGGTTCGACTTGATGGCGTCGCTCAGTTGCTTGACGTCCTTGTATGGGCTGTCGGCCTTCACCTGAATGCCGGGCGGATCCTCGTTCATCAGCGCCAGAGGCGTGTAGTCCCTCGGGGTGAGCTGCGTCAGGCCCTGGTGATGCATCATGGCGATCTCAACGGTGATGATCCCCAGGGTATATCCGTCAGGCTGTGCGGTCGCGATCGCCGAGTGGCCCACGACGCCGGAGCCACCAGTGCGATTCACCACGTTGAAAGGTTGGCCCAGATCTTTCTCGAGGACTGCCGCAATGATGCGCGCCGTAGCGTCTGTTCCCCCGCCGGCGCCCCACGGGCAGATGATCGTGACCGGCCGCGTTGGATAATCGGCTTGTGCATAAGAAGGCTTGATGCCTAGCGCTGCGGCAGCACCGGTGGCAGCGCCGGCAGCCAGGATCTGGCGGCGATTGAAATGGCTCATTGAGCATCCTCCCTGTTGGTCGAGTTTTGTGTCTTGGGCTCCCGACCTCGGAGTTACGGTACGTGAGCATCCGAACTTTGACAAGCTAACGTCTCCGTTGCTCCGCAGGCCCGGCGTCAGTCCGGGCTGTCAGGGTGTTTCCCGTCGGCGCCTAATGAGGTAATCCGATCAACAGCCTTTGTTTGGCCAAATCTCTTTCGACAAGGTAACAAGTCCGCCTCACCAGGACCGCTGTTTCCCGTCGGCGGTCTGATCATGAGCAGCGAAACAGTTGAGTATGCCGATGCGGAAACCGAGATCCGAAAGACATGGGTTGCGTTTCCCCCGCGCGGTGACCCGTCGCGGCCTCCTGCTGGGTGTAAGCGCGAGTCTGCTGGGCCTGAGCGCATCGGCCGTTAATGCGCAGGCCACGGAAGCCGAGTGGTGGGAAAGCATCTTCAATTCCCAAAGCGAGAGACGCAGACGGCGTCCGCCAGATCGCGAGCCTCCGGTTCCGGTTGAGCCGAATGACCTCAGGCCGGACGCGACGCCCTGGCGCAGCGAGGTCATGCTGCACCAGATGGACGAGGCGATCGCTCGTTATCAGCGCATCGTCTCTCAGGGGGGGTGGCATCAGATACCGCCAGGCCCGACGCTGAGGCCGGGCGACGAGGACAAGCGGGTGCCCTATGTTCGTCGGCGGTTGATCATTGAGGGCGATCTCAGGCCGACGGATCGACGGCACGACCTCAGCTATACCTTCGACGCCCGGCTGGAGCATGGGCTAAGAGAGTTTCAGCGGCGATATGGGCTGAGGGAGACTGGCCGCCTCGACAAGCCGACCATCGCCCAAATGAATGTGTCGGCCTACCAGCGGCTGGAGCAGCTCCGCCTCAATCAGCGCCGCATCCGCGACCTGCTGGAAGAGAAGGTCGACGGCAATCGGTACGTGCTGGTCAATGTCCCCGCGTACCAGCTCGAGGCGGTCGAGGACGACATCGTGCGCCTGCGGCACCGGGTGATCGTCGGCAAGCCGGACCGCCAGACTCCTAGCCTTAGGACATCCATCCGTGCACTGAATTTCTTTCCCTATTGGCATGTGCCGGACAGTGTGGCCAAGCTCGACCTCATCCCCCGGCTCATCCAGGAGCCGGATTATTTGCAGAAGGAGCTCATCCGCGCTTTCGATGGCTGGAACGGTCCTGAGCTCGACCCATACAGCATCGACTGGCGCCACGCTGACGTGAGCAGGATCAAGTTCCGTCAGGATCCTGGGCCGCAGAATGC
>QGVC01000316.1 GCA_003242645.1 Pseudomonadota bacterium | reverse complement strand
CCTGCTGAGCAGCCCGCCAGCACCATTAGTACGGGCCGTGGGGAGCCGATCCGATCCGCCAGATAGCCAAGGCCGATTCGCCCCGCCACGCTCGCTGCCTGCAGCACCGCAAACAGGGTTCCAGCCAGAGCCAGCCCGTACCCGAGGCCCGCATGGAGATAGATGACGAAAAACGAAAAGCACGCGCTCTGGACCATGGCAAAGCCGGTGCAGGCGAGCGCCAGCCGGACGAGGCCCGGCGCGAGCGACATGGCCCGGAACGGCCTCTGGAAATTCGAAAGCGCGAAGAGCGCACCTATCCGGAAGGGCTGCAGGGGCTGTGTCGTGTTGTAGTGCCGCGGCGCAAGAACCAGCGGTAGAGCGAGGCAAAGGCAGAGAAGACACATCACAACAAAGGCGGGCCGCCATCCCAGGTGCGTGATGGACCAGCCTCCCAGGCCGCCTGCTATGATGCCGCCGATCGGCACTCCGGCTTGACGCACGGAGAAAAGCGTTGACCAGTTTTGCTTCGGCGTATGGTCGACCAGAATTTGACTGCTGGCCGGCGTCGATGTCGCATAACCGAACCCGAGCAACACCGCGCCGACGACCATCGCTGGCAGGGTCGCAGTAATAATGAGCAGCCCACCAGCAACGGCAATAAGGACGCCAGCGCGAAGCGACCCCAGCGGTCCCAGTGCTGGTGTCACGCAGTGATTGGCCATGTAGAGCCAAACGGACCCGAGGCCCGCTGCCCCGGCGATCCATCCGAACGCCGACGGATCGAGCTCGGCCGACTCCATCAGCAATGATGCCACCACTGGGAGAAACAGATGCAGGGCCGCGAGGCCGACGAGCGGCACAAGAACGACGAGGAGCGGTCTCAGGACGGATGACATCTCCAGGGGCTCGCTCCCGAGAATTGGAAGATGTTTTCCCAGGTCAGCTTCGCTTGAATTAAGCGTGTTGGCCAAGGTTTTTTCACTTCAAGAAACTTGAACACATTTTTCTGTGTGGAGGGCAGAGTATCCCCGTACATGCAGCGCTCACCCCCGAGGCGGCGGCACATGAGGGTGATCGATCGATGACCTGGGTCTCAGATGGGAACCGCGGCTCCCGCCTCATGTTCACCTGTCGACAGACGCGCAATCCGCTTGCCGGCCTCCGGATCTGCTCCTATAGAACCGGGCTTGATGACCAGCACCTCACTAGCCGCTGACCAAGTTTTCTTCCCCCACCGGCACTTATTGACCTGCGAGAATTTGACCGCAGAGGAGATCACCGCACTCCTCGACCTCGCGGACAAGGCGGCCGAGATCAATCGCCAGGTCAACAAGAAGCGCGATGACCTCCGAGGCCGCACGCTGATCAACCTCTTCTTTGAAGCCTCGACGCGCACCCAAAGCTCATTCGAGCTGGCTGGGAAGCGGTTGGGCGCCGACGTCGTCAACATGAACGTGGCGACGTCTTCCGTTCAGAAGGGCGAGACGCTGATCGATACGGCCATGACGCTCAACGCCATGCGGCCGGATATCATCGTCGTCCGCCACTACGCCGCTGGTGCCGTCGAGCTGCTGGCGCAGAAGGTCGATTGCTCGGTGATTAACGCGGGCGATGGCGCCCATCAGCACCCGACGCAGGCCTTGCTCGATGCGCTGACCATCCGCCGCGCCAAGGGGCGCATCGCGGGGCTCATCGTCGCCATTTGCGGCGACATCCTGCACTCGCGCGTCGCGCGCTCGAACATCAACGTCCTTAACACCTTGGGCGCCCACGTTCGCCTGGTCGCGCCATCAACGCTGCTGCCAGCCGAGCCTGAGCGCCTCGGCGCGGAGGTGTACACGGACATGTGGAAAGGGCTGGAGGGCGCCGACATCGTCATGATGCTGCGGCTTCAGCGGGAGCGTATGCTCGGCTCACTTGTGCCCTCGATCCGCGAATACTTCCATTTCTTCGGGCTCGACCAGGAGAAGCTCTCCCGCGCCAAGCCCGATGCCCTCATCATGCATCCGGGACCGATGAACCGGGGCGTGGAAATTGCCTCCACAATTGCCGATCACTCGCGAAGCCTCATCCGGGAGCAGGTCGAGATGGGCGTAGCCGTCCGCATGGCCGTGCTCCAGGCGCTCGCCCGCAACCTTCCGAACCGATGAGCTGGCCGATGCGCGCTCCAACGTCACAGCAGGCTGGCAAGCCGACGGTCTTCATCAATGCCCGGCTCATCGATCCGGCATCCGGTCGGGACGAGCCGGGCGGCGTACTCGTCGCCGACGGCAAGATCGTCGACCTCGGGAGCCATTTGCGGCGTAACGCCCCGGAAGGCGCCGAGGTGATCGACTGCGACGGCCACGTGCTGGCCCCTGGGCTCATCGATATGCAGGTGTTCACGGGTGAACCGGGGGCCGAGCACCGCGAGACTTTGAAGACGGCGAGCCTCGCTGCGGCTGCTGGCGGGGTGACGACCATCGTGGTCATGCCAGACACCAACCCAGTGATCGACCAGGTGGCTCTGGTCGACTTCATTCAGCGCCGCGCACGCGACAATGCCGTCGTCAACGTCCATACGATGGCGGCGCTGACGAAGGGCCTCGAAGGCCAGGAGATTACCGAGATCGGCCTCCTCAAGCGCGCGGGTGCCATTGCCTTCTCGAATGGCAAGAACAGCGTCGCCAACACGAGGGTGATGCGCAATGCGCTGCTCTACGCAAAGGACTTCGGTGCCCTCATAGTCCATCACACGGAGGACCCGTACCTCACCGAGGGTACGTGCATGAACGCCGGCCACGTCGCCGACCGGCTCGGCCTGCTCGGCGCACCGAAGGCCGCAGAAATCATCATGCTCGAGCGCGACATCCGCCTCGTCGAAATCACCGGCGGCCGGTATCACGCAGCGACAATCTCCTGCCGGGAAAGCCTCGACATCATTCGTCACGCGAGGGCCAGGGGCCTGCCAGTCACCTGCGGGGCCTCGATCAATCACCTCACGCTCAACGAGAACGACATCGGCCCCTATCGGACGTTCTTCAAACTGCGGCCTCCCCTGCGCGCGGAGGAGGATCGCGCTGCGCTCGTCCGAGGGCTTGCGGCGGGGGACATAGACGTCATCGTCTCAAGCCATGACCCGCAGGATGCCGACGTGAAGCGCCGCCCCTTCGCCGAAGCGGCTGACGGCGCCATCGGCCTGGAAACTCTCCTCTCGGCTGCCTTACGCCTCCACCACCACGAAGGCGTGAGCCTCATGGTCCTATTGCGCGCTATGACGATCAATCCGGCGCGGCTGCTGGGTCTGCCCTCAGGCCGGCTCCAGAAAGGCGCACCGGCGGATCTGGTGCTGTTCGATCTCAATCAGCCCTGGGTTGTCGACCGCGAGATGCTCCGCGCGCGCTCCAAGAACTCACCGTTCGACGAAAGCACGATGCAGGGCCGCGTCCTGCTGACGATGGTTGAAGGCGAAACGGTGTATCGGTACCCTGAGCCGCAGCGGGGCTGAGAGGCATCGCAGCATTTCGGGGACGATCGTCCGATGACCGAAACCACGGCACTCCTGATTGTCGCACTCGCTATTGGATATTGCCTCGGCTCCATTCCATTCGGCCTGCTCCTGACCCGGCTTGCCGGCCTCGGTGACATCCGCAACATCGGGTCCGGCAATATCGGCGCGACGAACGTCTTGAGAACCGGGCGCAAGGAGCTTGCCGCGGTTACCCTTCTGCTCGACGCGCTCAAGGGGACTGCCAGTGTTCTGATCGGCAGCTTGATCGGCGGCCCAGAAGTGGCCATGGCCGGTGGGCTCGGTGCCTTCCTTGGGCACATCTTCCCGGTCTGGCTGGGGTTCAAGGGCGGCAAGGGGGTGGCCACCTACATAGGCGTGCTGTTGGGGCTGCATTGGCCGGCAGCGCTGGCCTTCTGCATCGTCTGGCTGACGGTGGCGATCCTGACGCGCTACTCCTCTCTCTCGGCGCTTGTTGCCAGCGTGGCAACGCCCCTGCTCCTTTGGATGACTGGGAAAGGCTGGCTCGCTGCGCTGGCAGGGGTGCTGACCGTCCTGCTGGCCATCAAGCACTCTTCCAACATTCAGCGCCTGATCGCGGGCACGGAGAGCAAGATTGGTGCCCAGGCATGATACCCGGGCGGAAGGCCCGCACTTCAAGCCTGCACCGCTGCCAATCGCCCGGCTGGATGATAGCCAGCGTCTCGCTTGCCTGCGTCTGATCCGCTCGGAGAACGTCGGGCCGATCACGTTCCGTGCCCTCATCAATCACTTTGGCGGGGCCCAGGCCGTATCTATTACACAA
>QGVC01000315.1 GCA_003242645.1 Pseudomonadota bacterium | reverse complement strand
GTTTCGTCAGGGTGATGATTGGTCGACCGAGGGAAGCGTCCGAAAGGACTCGCGCCGCCCGGTCAGGCCCCTAGTGCAGGTTCGGCCGTTTGGCGTAGCCGAACCGGACCGGTCTCACCGTTGCCGAGTGCGGCGGTCCGATCTCGGACGGATGCGTCGTTCCAGCCTGCACTCCGTTGTGCTCGGCAGAGAAGTCAGGCGCATTGCTGCCATCGCCGAAAACAAGTCCTCGGCAACGGGCCCTCAGCTCCATCTGGACCTTCTCCGCGAACAGCGCTCGTGCCCGTGTGATGGATTCGAGCACGCCTTCCATGCCGAGAAGCTCGTCGATCTCGGAAAGCGGAAATATGCCATGATCGTGGTCAGAGACCTCGTCGGCCCCATCGATGATGGCGGTTTCCACCTCGACGAGGACTGGTCCCTGTCGTTCTGCAACCCATTCCGAGGCGATCGACGCCACCGCCAGCATTCGGAAGCGGAGCCGCTCTATCTCCCGCGGACGGTAGGAAGTGAGGCTGCGCTTGATATCGAGCATGAGCCCGGTGTGCTTTACCTCGTCTACGATGAAGAGGTCCGGCCTGTAAGCCTCGGTGGAATGGACGCGGGAAGGAAACCTGATCCCCCTGGCTACATGCCCGGGAGTCCTCTTGAGCATCTCCACCGCGGCCGGAACGATCGGCATCGGCCTTGGCGGAAGCAGACTCAATGAAGGATTCTCGTCGACTGCATCGGCGATCGCCAGTTCGAGCAGCCGACCCTCCTGCATCACGCAGGAACGAAAGAAGCCGAACAGTGGAGCGTATTCTCCGAACGTCGGATCGTCCCGTACCGCGCCGGCCTTGGCCGTCTCGATCATCTGCGAAACCAGCTGCTCCGTTCCTTCGTCTCGTGATGATCGGCCTCGCCGTCGGAGGCCCCCGCATGGATGACCGGAGAAGTCGCCGTGCGACCTGACTCCTCTCGGCAGATTGGCGTCGATAAGTCGCCGGGCGCCTTCCGTCCGGCGGGGATGTTGTCTAACAGTTGCCATAGCCCGGAAACCTCCATTAAGGCGTTCGGGTCAGGCCTTCGTCAGGTGTGCCAGCACCCGGCGAAGGCCGATCTCGTCAGCGCCCCGTTGGGCGTCGCAAACCGATCGGGATCCGCGAAAGATCTCAAGCCGGTAAGCTCGGATATGGTTAATTCTGGTGTCTGTGCAGTGACCGGATTGGCCAACGGTTGATGGGCTGAGTTCGTGTCGGGCAGGTTACGCAGCGTCCGAACCTTTGATCGTCAATCTTGGAATGCCTCAGCTACGACGGCTATGGCTCGCGAGAGTTGACAGTCGGCTCCTTCATTTAGCTCTGCTCGCTACGATTGTCCGAGCGTCTATTGCATTTGGAGGAATGTTCGGAGCCGTGAACATGACCACGACCAAGGATGTGGAGGAGTAGGGTTGCAGAATGGGTTGACCTCCGTAAAGAGAAGTCTGTCAGAGGTGGTGCCGGTTTCTGAGACAGGGGCATAAGGTGGATCGCCCGATGGAAAGGACGATCCAGCATGAAGACACGCAGACGGTTTACGGCCGAGTTCAAGGCCAAGGTTGCGCTTGAGGCGATCCGCGGCGAGCGGACGATTTCGGAACTGGCGACGAAGCACCAGCTTCATCCGAACCAGATCACGCAGTGGAAACGGCAGGCCATCGAGAACCTGGCCAAGGCATTCGACGACAGGGCTTCGGATGCGCAGGCCGGCCGGGAAGCCGAGGTGACGAAGCTGCACGCCAAGATCGGCCAGCTCGTCGTGGAGCGGGATTTTTTGGCCAAAGCCTTCGATCGCTGAGCCTGGATCGGAGGAGAATGATGATCGATCCCGATCACGAACGGCTCTCGATCCGCCGCCAGTGCGAACTGGTCTCGATCTCGCGGGCCTCGTTCTATCGACAGCCGGCGGGCGAGACGCCCGAGAACCTCGAACTGATGCGCCTCATTGACGAGGCGTTCACGGAAATGCCGTGGTATGGCTCGAGACAGATGGCGCGGCACCTACGCCGTCAGGGCTGGTGCGTAGGCCGCAAGCGGGTCCGGCGGCTGATGCGCAAGATCGGCCTGTCACCGATCTACCAAGCGCCGAAGACCAGCGAGCCGCATCCCCAGCACCGCATCTATCCCTACCTGCTGCGGCATCTCAACATTGAGCGCCCCGATCAGGTCTGGTGCGCCGACGTGACCTACATCCCCATGCGGCGCGGCTTCCTCTACCTCGTCGCCATCATGGACTGGTTCAGCCGCAAGGTGCTGGCCTGGCGGCTGTCGAACACGATGGATACCGACTTCTGCGTCGCCGCTCTGGAAGAGGCGATCGCCCGCCATGGCAGGCCCGACATCTTCAACACCGATCAGGGGAGCCAGTTCACCAGCTTCGCCTTCACCACGACGTTGAAGGATGCCGGCATCCGCATCTCCATGGACGGGCGCGGCCGGTGGATGGACAACGTCTTCATCGAGCGGCTGTGGCGCAGCCTCAAATACGAGTGCGTCTTCCTCAACGCCTTCGAGACAGGCGGTGAGGCCCGGGCTGGCATCGGTTCATGGATCGACTATTACAACCGGCGACGCCCCCACTCGACCTTCGACGGCAGGACACCCGACGAGGTCTATGCTACGGCAGAAATGATGGAGAAATTGGCGGCGTAAAAACCAACCCGATCCACCTTAGCCAAGCCGCCAAACTGTCTCACCAAGCGGGACCACCTCAATCCGGAACGTCGCGGCCGCGGCTCTTGTCGTCGCCGCGGCCATTGCCGTGCTGGAGGCCGCATTCAGGCTGGTCGGCATCCACCGGAACCTCGCGACCGCGCTGCCTGTCCTGCTGCTGTCGATCCTCGTCTGGATCAACGTGCTCGCGCATGTCTGGCGCACCGCATACCGCCTCGCCGGAGGGAGCAGGCAGGACTGAGTCCTACTGCGTCTCGGCGAGGATCAGGCCCGCCAGAATCCAATACCAGTAATCCCTGATGACGGCCCACGCGTAGAACGGGAGATGGATCACGAAGTCCAGCGTCTCCCATGGGAAATACCAGAGGACATAGGCCAGCGTCGCCGGAACCGTGATGGGCCAGAGAGCGATGTAGACCATCGCGATGCAGGTGAGGAGCCCGAACCCGATGGTCCCTCCTACCACTCCGGCCGCTGCGCAGCCGTAGACGACTCCCGAAGCGCCGCCGTCGCCTCCATTGTATCGAGCCATGATGCACCTCCTGTGCTCTGGCCCGAGATTACTACGGACGTCTTAAGACGGATCCAGGAAAGTCGTTCGGATCCTATTAGTCGTGGTCTGCGATGATGTCGATGTGGGAACTTATTTCGCTCTCCCATGACTGCATCACATACTTGTGGACGATGTCGAGCAGCGTCATGCGGATGTGAGCATCGGTCCATCCGGCCATCACGAACTCTTCTCTGATCGCCTCGACGGCTGGTTCGAGGAAGAAGTGCAGGACCTCGCTTACCGTCGCTATCTTGTCGTCATCCATCTCCTTTTCGCAGGACACATACTCGCATAGCTCGTCGAGCATGGTTGCGTCAGGAATTTCGAGGAGATCGGTGACGACCTTATACAGCGGGACGCCATCCACCTCCGGAGGAGTCACATACCGCAGCGTTTCGGTTACGACCGTCATCCCTTCTTCCTTCTTCGCCTTCCCCTTTCCGGTCTTCACCGCTCCGGCCTTTTTCGCTGTCTTCGCCATGTCTCTCATGTCTCATGCTGAACAATCCGCCGGCGGATTTGTAATTTTCCGCCGGCGGACAAATCATCATCTCAAGCCCTTGAAGAAAGGGTAACGACAACAAGGGAGGACCAAATGGAACGGGAAATCAAGGGCTACGTCGTGAGCGGACCTGCAGGCCACTATGACTACGAAACCGAGAGTCTCGAGGAAGCCTGGGATCTTTTCGACATGGAGATGGAGGAATCCGAGGACGGCGGCTGGGCCATCGGAATCCGGTATGCCGACGGGAGCACGAGCTTCGACTGCGCGCTGGTAAGGCCGTTCAGGAGGGCTGCGTGATGACCAAGTCCGAGCGCGTCCTGTCCCGCTGGGGCATCCTGATGGTCGGCGAGATCGGTCCGATCCTCGCCGGAGACGAGGACGGGGTGCTGCTCCGCACGTCGACCCCGCTGGTGCTGTTTGATGCCGACAGCCTGCGCGGCCTGACCTCTTCCGGACGTCCGTATCGCCTCGTCGGCGAGGCTGACCCTGTGCACGCCGTGGAGGCTTTCACCGCCCTTTGGGG
>QGVC01000314.1 GCA_003242645.1 Pseudomonadota bacterium | reverse complement strand
GCCCTCGCCCGCCCCCCCCACCACACACGCCCGACTCGCAAACCTTAGCCTGGCTGGGTGATCCAAGCCTGTGTTGCTCGTCCACGGAATCGCAGTTGCCTCGCGAGCGATCCGCGCGCCGTAAACCGGCGTCCATCCCCGATCCCACCCGCCTCTGGCAACGACCCAATGACGCACGATCGCTTCATTATCTGGTAACCCAACTGGACTCCCTGCCAGCGCCCCGGGTACCCTAGTGCATCAATGATCTATCGATTTGACGATTTCGAGCTGGACATCGCACGCTGCGAGCTCCGCCGTCGCGGACAAAGCGTGGCGCTCGAGAAGCGCGTTTTTGACATCCTCGCCTACCTCGTCCAACACTCGGACCGCGTTGTTACGAAATCCGAGATCTTTGGCCATGTTTGGGAAGGAAGGGTGGTTTCTCCTGGATCCCTCACCGTTGCGATGTCAGCGCTACGGCGAGCGCTCGGCGACGACGCCGTCCGACAAGTCTTCATCCGCACCCACTCCGGACGCGGCTACCGCTTCATCAAGCCCGTGTATTCAACGCAGGTCTCACTCAAATCACCCTCGAGTAGCTTTCAGAAGTTCATCGGGCGCACCCAACACATTGCTTCATTTCTGAGGCTCATCGATTCACCCTCGGAGCACTCTTCCACTCTTCTCATTTGCGGAGAGCCCGGAATTGGAAAGTCCAGACTACTTTCTGAGTATGCGCTTCTAAGCAGCGCCCGAGGTATCAAATGCTGCCTCGTTTCTTGCCCAGAAACTGAGCGCACACCCTACCTGTGGCCCTGTGAGCAGATCGTCCGGAAGCTCACCGGAGACCACGGGAAGGAGCTAGCCAATCTCCTCCCCCCTCATCTGGCCGCCCCTCTTTCACCTCTCTTTCCCGAGGTCTTCACGGCGACCGGCGTTCGCACACCATCTGATCCCGATGGAGCTCAGTTTCAGCTCTTCGAAGCACTCGCGGCTCTTTTTCGCGAGCTTGTCACGGATGATCGAACTGTCATCCTTCTCGACGATCTTCACCGGGCAGATGCTGGCACTGCCCGCCTGCTCCCCTTCCTCCTTCGCGAGCTTCGTGACACACCAATCACATTCGTCGCAACCTTTCGCCTTCCAGAGGCGCAAAGATCCGACATCCTCGCCCATGCGCTCGCGTCGCTTGAGCGCGAGCCCCGCGCCTTCAGCCTTCCGCTCGCAGGCCTAGATGCCGACGAAACTTTCGCCCTCGCCAACACACTGTCCTCGTCCCCACTCTCCGACTCCTTGCGAGCTGAGCTGCATGCGCGAACTGGAGGCAATCCCTTTTTCGTACATCAGCTCGTACCCCTTCTCGAGGGTAGTACCTCGTGGTCGTGGAATGTGATCCCGCCCGTCCTCTCCGAGGCGATCGTGGCACGCATCAGCGGGCTGTCGCTGCCGACGCGAGAGCTGCTTTCTCGCGCAGCTGTGGTCGGACGCCAGTTTCAGCCAGAGGCTTGTCCACTATTCCCATCCCGCAGCGATATCGAGCCATCCCTCCGAGAAGCTGCTGCGGCCGGTCTCCTCTCGATCTCAGCTGATCCCTCCGCACCTATTTCTTTCGTTCACGTACTCGTCCGCGACGTCCTTTACTCGCTCGCTCCGATTCACGAGCGTCGCGCCTACCACCTGCAGATCGCGCGCTCTCTCGACAGCGCGTCAACAGAGTTCTCGGAGCGGCAGGCTGCGGACGCAAGTTTCCACTACGTCAAGAGCGGAGATAGGTCAGTCAGTGAACGGGCGATCTTCCTCGCCCAGGCGGCTGCCACGATCGCGACACAACGCTGCGCCCACGAAGATGCCGCCCACCACTATCGCCTTGCTCTTGAGGCGCTCGCGCTTAGTTCGCATCAGGACCCCCAACGAAAATGCACCCTCCTCCTCTCGTTGGGCGAGGCCCTCTGCAGATCCGGAGATCGCGAAGCGGCCAAGTCTACCTTCAGAGAGGCGGCGCTTCTTGCTCAACGCCTAGGGAGCTCACATGAGCTGGCACGTGCGGCGCTAGGTGTCGCACCTGGCGTCCTTGCCGCCGAAGCGGGAGTGTCCGACCCCTCCCTCGATCAACTCTTGAGAGAGGCGTTAGCCATGTTGGACGACTCGGCGACGGAGCTTCGCGCGCTTCTCGCTGCGCGCCTTGCGATGTCTCTCCAGTGGTCGGAGAGCGAGTCGTCTCACCGGGCAATGGGTGACGCCCTGAGTTTGCTTGAGCAAGTTTCGAATCCCGCGGTGCGAGCACGGGTAATGTTTGCCGATTGGTTCTGTAGCTGGCACTCGACCACCATCTCACGCCGGCATGCCTTGGCAGACGAGATCGCCGACCTCGCCGATGAAGCCTCCGACGATGAGATGCTGCTCTTGGGTTTGGTGCTTAGAATGGTTGGCATGCTCGAGCGTGGCCAGATTGGACAGTTCGACGCAGCGCTGGCGCGATTTGATGCCCTAGCAAGGTCTATGCGCCAACCGCAATCGCTTTGGTATGTACCTATGTACAAGGGAATGCGAGCTCTAGTTGATGGGAGATTGGATGATGCAGCAATCCATCAGAGCGAGTTCACCGCAGTCGCAACTCGAGTGAATGACGCAAATGCGTTCCACAGTTTTGTTGCGCAGGCCGCCTTGATGCACTCGGAGAGAGGTAACCTCGAGTGCATGCTGGATACGCTGCTACAAGGAACCCGACGGTATCCGAACCTACGTGGCTTTCGCGCCGGGCTTGCTTGGGCGTTTCTGAACCTCGGGCGCCTGAAGGAGGCGGCACACGAGCTTGCCACGCTGGCGATGGGAAGCTTTGCCGACGTTCCGCAGCGCTATGACTGGCCCTCTACGATGTTCTTTGCCGCTGAGGTTTGCTCTGCTCTCGGTGATCAGAGAAGAGCAAAGTCTCTCTACGAGCTACTCGCGCCCTACCAGGGGTACGCTCCGGTGGTCGGATTGGGGGTCGCTCATTTGGGTTCCGCGGATCGAACGTTAGGCCTGCTTGCTGAAACACTTGGGCAGTTGGAGCGAGCAGAATGGCATTTCCAGCGTGCGCTCGAGATGACGAGCGCGGGAATGCCGGTATGGAATGCCCATACGAAGGTGGACTATGCGCGCTTCCAGATGAGATTCCGACGAGCGCGATCGGGCCAGGCGCTGCAACTCGCAAGCGAAGCACTCCAGTTCGCACGCGCGATGAAGTTGAAAAGGCTTGAGGAGCGCGCGAGCAGCATCCTTGCGAAGCGGTAGGGATTTCGAGGCATAGCCATCCGCAGAGACGCGTCAAGGAGGAACAGATGAGTCTTGCGACGCTGTTGGTGACAGCTTCTTTCTTCTGACATCCTTTCACTCGTTCCTTGCGGAAGGAATGAGCCGATGTTCACCATCACCCCCCACGCCCAGAAGCACCCTGACCGCCCCGCCGTGATCTATGGCAACGGGGAGACCATCGAGAGCTACGGGCAGCTCGAGGAGCGCTCGCGGCGGCTCGTGCACGTGTTCCGGCGCTGGGGGCTCGAGCCGGGCGACTGCCTGGCGGTGCTGCTCGGCAACGACGACTTTTTCTTCGACCTGTTCTGGGCCTGCCCCCGGGCCGGGCTCTACTTCACGCCGGTCAACTGGCACCTCCAGCGCGACGAGGTCCAGTACATCGTGGACAACTGCGACGCGCGCGCCTTCGTGGCCCACGCGGCCTTCGCGGAGGTGGCGGAGGCGGTGGCGCCCGCGGTGCCGCGCGTCGCGGTGTCGGCCAGCGTCGGCGGGCCGATCCCGGGCTTCCGGCCGCTCGAGGAGGAGCTGGCGGGCGCGCCCGACGCGCCGCTCGGCGAGGAGCTCGAGGGCTCGATCATGCTCTACTCCTCGGGCACCACCGGGCGGCCCAAGGGCGTGCGCCGGCCGCTCGCGCGCGTGCCGGCCGGCGATCCGGCCACGGTGATGGCGACCGTGGGGCTCACGGCCCTCTTCGGGATGAAGGAGGGCGACGTCTACCTCTCGCCGGCCCCGCTCTACCACGCGGCGCCGCTCGTCTTCGCCTCCGCCCAGCACCGGATCGGCGCCACCAGCGTCGTCATGCGCCGCTTCGATCCCGAGGAGGCGCTGCGCATCATCCAGGACCAGAAGGTCACGACCTCGCAGTGGGTGCCCACGCACTTCAAGCGCCTGCTCTCGCTCCCCGAGGAGGTGCGCGCGCGCTACGACGTCTCGTCGCTGCGCGTCGCGGTGCACGCGGCCGCGCCCTGTCCGATCGCCGTCAAGGAGGCGATGATCGCCTGG
>QGVC01000313.1 GCA_003242645.1 Pseudomonadota bacterium | reverse complement strand
CGGCGAGAGCCTGCATGAACGAATGCCGACCCGCAGCAATCTCTGCCAACGTCTGCGGGCCCGTTCCGAGGTGCTCGTAGGGATAGGTCAGATCGACCTTCTCGCCGACAAGGCCAACCTTCATGCCGCCGCGGCGCCACCGCTTGAGGATGCGTGCGTTGAGAACCGCTGCCTCGATACGCGGATTGGAGCCGACGATCAGGAGGACATCGGCTTCTTCAATTCCCACGACGGTCGAATTGAAGATGTAGCTGCTGCGCCCAAGCCGAGGATCGAGAGGCTCGCCATACTGCCGGCAATCCAGGTTGGGGACACCCAGCCTGCGCAGGAGGTCCTTGAGCGCGAACATCTCCTCGGCAGCCGCCAGGTCGCCCGCGATGGCTCCGATGCGCTCCGGCCGCGCCGATCTCAGCCGATCGGCCGCAATACGTAGTGCCTCCTCCCAGCTCACCGGCTCGAGCCTGCCGTTCTTACGGGCATAGGGCTGGTCAAGGCGCTGCGTGCGCAGTCCATCCGCGACGTGCCGTGTCTTGTCGGAGATCCACTCCTCGTTCACATCGTCGTTGATGCGCGGGAGGACGCGCATGACCTCACGGCCGCGAGAATCCACGCGAATCGCGGAGCCCAGGGCGTCCATCACGTCGATCGACTGGGTATGCCGCAGCTCCCACGGGCGCGCCATGTACGACCACGGCCGGTGCGTCAGGGCGCCGACGGGACACAGATCATTCACGTTGGCCGACAGCTCCGAAAGGATACCCCTCTGGAGATACGTGGTGATCTCCATGTCCTCGCCGCGGCCGATGGCACCGAGCTCCTCGACGCCCGCCACTTCCGTCATGAACCGGACGCAGCGCGTGCAATGAATGCACCGGTTCATGAAGGTGCGGATCAGCGGCCCAATGTACTTCTCCTCCACCGCTCGCTTGTTCTCGTGGAAGCGCGAGCCGCCCGGTCCGTAGATGAGCGTCTGATCCTGCAGGTCGCACTCGCCACCCTGGTCGCAAATGGGACAGTCGAGCGGGTGATTGATGAGCAAGAACTCCAGGACGCCCTCGCGCGCCTTCTTGATCATCGGCGAGTTGGTCCTGATCTCCTTCGGGCTGCCATCCTTGTTCGGCGGCAGATCGTTGACGCCCATGGCGCAGGAAGCGACGGGCTTCGGCATGCCGACGACCTCGACGAGGCACATACGGCAGTTCCCCGCGATCGACAGGCGCTCGTGGTAGCAGAACCGTGGGATGGGGATGCCCGCCTGCTCGCAAGCCTGGATCAGCGTGAGGCCGTCATCGACCTCGATGAGCTGCCCGTCGATGATGAGTTGTTTCGGCATCTATGATTACTCCGCCGCAACCCGCTGCTGGTTCGCGGCCTGATAGCGGTCGATACGGGCTTCGATCTCATCCCGGAAATGACGGATCAGGCCCTGAACTGGCCACGCGGCCGCATCGCCGAACGCGCAGATGGTGTGCCCTTCGATCTGCTTCGTGACGTCGTAAAGCAGATCGATCTCCTCCTTTTGCGCCTCGCCCCGCGACATGCGATCGAGCACGCGCCACATCCAGCCCGTGCCCTCCCGGCACGGCGTGCACTGGCCGCAGCTCTCGTGCTTATAGAAGTACGCGATGCGGGTGATCGCTTTCACGATGTCGGTCGACTTGTCCATGACGATGACCGCGCCCGTGCCGAGGCCGGACTTCAGCTTTTGCAGCGAGTCGAAGTCCATCGTCAGGTCATCGCACAGGGAGGCCGGCAGCAGCGGCATCGAGGAGCCGCCAGGGATCACGGCCAGAAGATTGTCCCACCCGCCTCGGACACCGCCCGCGTGCTCCTCAATGAGCTGGCGCAGCGGAATGCCCATTTCCTCCTCGACCACACAGGGCCGCTCGACGTGACCGGAGATCTGGAAGAGCTTAGTGCCCGTGTTGTTTGGCTTGCCAAGGCTTGCGAACCACGTCGCACCGCGGCGCAGGATGGTGGGCACGACAGCGATCGATTCAACGTTGTTGATCGTCGTCGGCGCCCCGTAGAGGCCCACGTTGGCCGGGAACGGCGGCTTGAGCCGCGGCATCCCCTTCTTGCCTTCCAGGCTTTCGAGCAGAGCCGTCTCCTCGCCGCAGATGTACGCGCCGGCGCCGTGGTGGATGACGATGTCGAGATCCCAGCCGTGGATGTTGTTCTTGCCGATGAGACGCGCCTCGTAAGCCTCGTCGACAGCCGCCTGCAGCCGCTCCCGCTCCCGGATGAACTCACCCCGCATGTAGATGAAGCACGTGTGGGCGCGCATCGCGAAGCTTGCCACGAGGCAGCCCTCGATGAGCATGTGCGGCTCGTGGCGGAGAATTTCGCGATCCTTGCAGGAGCCCGGCTCCGACTCGTCCGCGTTGACGACGAGATAGCTGGGGCGCGGATCGTTCTTCGGCATGAACGACCACTTGAGCCCGGTGGGGAAGCCCGCGCCGCCCCGTCCTCTGAGCCCCGACTTCTTCACCTCGTCGATGATGCCCTCGTGGCCCATCTCCAGGAGCGCCTTGGTGTTGTCCCAAGTGCCGCGGGCGCGCGCTCCGGCGAGGCGCCAGTCGTTGAAGCCATATAGGTTGGTGAAGATGCGATCCTTATCCGAGAGCATCGCGTGCCTTCCGTCTGCGGCGTCAGTCTTCCGCCTTGATGAAGCTTTTCAGCGTCGTCGGCCCACCTAAGGGGCAGGAAGCCTGACGGCCAATCTGCGAGCCGGGCTTGGGCGGCTCACCTCTCGCGAAGCCGTCGAGAACCTTCTCGAACAGCTCCGGCGTCAAATCCTCGTACGTGTCTTTGCCGATCTGCACTGCGGGCGCATTGGCGCAGCAGGCGATGCACTCCACCTCTTCCCAAGAGAAGTCGCCATCTTCCGAGAGGTGATGCGGCTCCGGGTGAATGCGCCGCTTGCAGATCTCGATCAGCGCCTCCGAGCCGCGCAACATGCACGGCGTTGTGCCGCAAACCTGGACGTGCGCCTTGCGCCCGACCGGCGACAGCTGGAACATGGTGTAGAAGGTGGCGATTTCATAGACCCGGATGTACGCCATGCCCAGCATGTCCGCGACGTAGCGGACAGCGGGCTCGGGCAACCAGCCACCGTGCTGCTCCTGAGCTCGCCAGAGCAACGGGATCACCGCCGAGGCCTGCTTGCCCGGCGGGTACTTTGCAATGGTCTCCTTGGCCCAGGCGAGATTCTCGGGCGTGAACTCAAAGCTCGCAGGCTGATTTGGATCGAAACGTCTGACGGCCATGGAAGCCTCGAAACCAAGGAGATAGGCAAGGTTCGCTCACGACCGCAGAGATCGCGCGCCGCAGTGGAGGCCACCCCGGCGGAGCCTGGCTTCTCCCGAGACGCGCTGTCCCACCCCGTAAGCGCTGCCCTTATGGCCCAGCCGTCGCTGCATCGCAAGACAACTCGATGTTCTAGGACCATTTGCAGCAACGGATTTGTCGCCGTGTTGCACCGGTCGAATTTCGGTTACTGGGCGGACGGACGTGCCAAACGCCAAGCATAAGCGGCAACAGCACCGCAAAAGAGCCCGGACCCGCCGTGAAAAGCCACCGAAATCCAGCGTCCACTGGACGCGGCGGCGATCACCGCATCCCCGAAGCAGACCAGCGTCGCCAGGCTGAACCACAGCGCGACAGCGCGCCAGTCCCGAAGCACTGCGAATGCAATCATCAGCAGGCCGAGCCATAGGTCGCGCAACGCGATGGCGGCGTGAGGCGCGAACCCAGGGTTGTGGCGGTCGATGCCGAAGAACGTCGCTGCGTGTTCGGGTTGCAGCAGAAACCGAGCGCCGATCAGGCTGAGAACGACTCCAGTGGCAATGGCGAGCCAGACGATAACGTCCGTAAGCCGCCCTTGCCCGCGCTGTGCCATCTCACCCTCTACGTAGCGAAACTACGGCGTCATCCCGGGCCTTGTGCCTGGGATCCACCTATCCGCCCGCTCCGGAGCAAGAGGCGAAATACATCCCGGCGACAAGCGCCGGGATGACTCGGGGAACCTTCTGGTCCCTATCACCGGTCGATCTCGCCGAACACGATGTCCAGCGACCCAAGGATCGCCGACACGTCCGCCAGCATGTGGCCCCGGTTCATGAAGTCCATGGCCTGCAGGTGGGCGAAACCGGGCGCGCGAATCTTGCAGCGATAGGGCTTGTTGCTGCCATCAGAGACCAGATACACGCCGAACTCGCCCTTCGGCGCCTCCACCGCGGCGTAGACTTCGCCCGGCGGAACGTGGATGCCCTCAGTGTACAGCTTGAAGTGGTGGATCAGCGCCTCCATCGAGCGCTTCA
>QGVC01000020.1 GCA_003242645.1 Pseudomonadota bacterium | reverse complement strand
TGGCCGAGGAACCTAGGATCATGCCAGCCTTGCTCATCACGCATCCGTCATTCGTTGAACACGACACCGGTCCGGGTCATCCGGAGCGGCCGGACCGCATGAGAGCGATCGACAAGGCGCTCGCGCATGAGATGTTCAACGAGCTCAAGCGCGAAGAGGCGCCGCTGCGCGAGGACGTGGAGGAGCGGATCCTGCTGGCGCATCCGAAGCGCTATCTGGACGCCATCAAAGCCGCGCGGCCGGAGGAGGGTGAGCGTCCCGTTCGGCTCGATCCGGATACAGTCCTGTCCTCAAAGAGCTGGGAGCCGGCGCTGCGGGCCGTCGGCGCAGGGCTGCACGCGGTCGACCAGGTTCTCGATCCATCGTCCGGCATCCGCAAGGTGTTCTGCCAGATCCGTCCCTGCGGCCATCATGCCGAGAAGGAGCGGGCGATGGGCTTTTGCATCTTCAACAATATCGCGATCGCCGCCCTTTACGCCCGCGAGAAATATGGCGTCGAGCGTGTGGCCGTCGTGGACTTCGACGTGCATCACGGCAACGGCACCCAGGACATCTTCTGGTCCGACAAGGACCTGTTCTTCGGCTCAACGCACCAGATGCCGCTCTATCCCGGAACGGGCGCCGAATCGGAGACAGGCGTCGGCAACATTTTCAATGCGCCGCTGCGGCCGAACGACGGTGGCGAGCAGTTCCGGGAGGCTATGCGCTCGCGCATTCTGCCCGCTTTGCACAACTTCTCACCGGACCTCATTCTGATTTCCGCCGGTTTTGACGCGCATGAAGCGGACCCGCTCGCCAGCCTTCGTCTCCATGAGGACGACTATGCTTGGATCACGGACGAGCTGTGCGAGGTGGCCGAAAGAACCGCCCAAGGGCGGGTGGTTTCGATGCTCGAAGGCGGTTACGATCTGACGGCTCTGGCGAAATCGGTCGCCGTCCACGTCAAGCTGCTCATGGACGCGGCGTGACGGGTGAGGACCAGACACGCGGAAGAGGGGCATGGCGAACGCAGCAGAGAAATACCCTGATCTCAAAGACATGAGCTTCGAGCGGGCGCTCAAGGAGCTTGAGGCGATCGTCGGCCGGCTCGAGCGCGGGGACGTGGAGCTCGAGGAAAGCATTGCCATCTACGAGCGAGGCGAGGCGCTACGGGACCATTGCGACCGCCTGTTGAAGCAGGCTGAGGCCAAGGTGGAGAAGCTGACGTTCGGGGCTGACGGCCAGCCGCAGGGCACCGAGCCTTTGGACTCTTCCTCCAAATGACAGGGCGTGGCGCGGATCATGCATGTTTTCCGCGTCAATGCTGTTTGATGCCGCGCATCCTGAGAAGTGATACACTGAGCAACCGCCTGTTCGTTCCTGGTGCCCACGTCGGCAGAAAGGATCACCCGTGACATCTGGTAGCAAAACCCCGCTGCTCGATACGATCCGCTCGCCGGAAGACCTGCGCCGGTTGCCGCCGGAGGATCTTCCTCAGCTTGCAGCCGAGCTGCGCCAGGAAACGATCGATGCAGTATCAGTCACGGGCGGACACCTCGGCGCGGGGCTGGGTGTAGTCGAGCTCACGGTGGCTTTGCACTGGGTGTTCGACACGCCTCGCGACCGGCTGATCTGGGACGTCGGTCATCAGTCCTACCCGCATAAGATCCTCACGGGCCGGCGGGACCGCATTCGCACGCTGCGGCAGGGCGGTGGCCTCTCGGGCTTTACCAAGCGTTCCGAAAGCGAATATGACCCCTTCGGTGCCGGGCACTCGTCGACCTCGATCTCTGCCGGACTTGGCATGGCAGTTGCCCGCGATCTTTCGGGCAAGGAGCACCACGTCATCTGCGTGATCGGCGACGGGGCGATGAGCGCCGGCATGGCCTACGAGGCGATCAACAACGCCGGCGCGATGGACAGCCGTCTGATCGTCATCCTTAACGATAACGATATGTCCATCGCTCCGCCGACCGGAGCGCTGTCCGCCTATCTGGCCCGGATTACCTCGAGCGGCACCTACTTCTACGTCCGCGACATCGCCAAGCAGCTTGCCAAACGCCTGCCTAAGAGCTGGGAGCGCCGCGCGGCACGCGTGGAGGAATACACGCGCCATCTTTGGCAGGGAGCCACGTGGTTTGAGGAGTTCGGGTTCTACTACGTCGGCCCGATCGACGGGCACAACTTCGACCACCTGCTGCCCGTTCTGAAGAACGTGCGCGACGCGGATCAGGGGCCGATTCTCGTCCACGTGGTGACGCGCAAGGGCAAAGGCTATCCGCCCGCTGAGAATTCAGCCGACAAGTACCACGGCGTGAGCCGCTTCAACGTCATTACGGGCGACCAGTTCAAGCCGAAGCCCAACGCGCCGAGCTACACCCGCGTGTTCGCCGAGAGCCTCATCGAAGAGGCCAGGAAGGACGACAAGATCGTTGCCATCACGGCGGCCATGCCTTCGGGCACGGGCCTGGACCTGTTCGCGAAGGAGTTCCCGGAGCGGACTTTCGATGTCGGCATTGCCGAGCAGCACGCGGTGACATTTGCCGCGGGGCTCGCGGCGGAAGGCTACAAGCCGTTCGCCGCCATCTACTCCACGTTCTTGCAGCGCGCCTATGACCAGGTCGTGCACGACGTTGCTATTCAGCGGCTGCCCGTCCGGTTTGCGATCGACCGCGCCGGGCTCGTGGGGGCCGACGGGCCAACTCATGCGGGCAGCTTCGACATTGCCTACCTTGGATGCCTGCCGGGCTTCGTGCTGATGGCAGCGGCCGACGAGGCGGAGCTCAAGCATATGGTGGCGACGGCAGTGGCGATCGACGATCGGCCCTGCGCGTTCCGCTATCCGCGCGGGGATGGAGTCGGCGTCGAGCTGCCCAAGGAAGGAGTCCCGCTGGAAATCGGAAAAGGCCGCATCATTCGCGAAGGCACGGCGGTCGCTCTGTTGTCGCTCGGTACCCGGTTGCAGGAAGCGTTGAAAGCTGCGGACCAGCTTGCCGCGATGGGTCTATCTACAACAGTTGCCGACGCACGCTTCGCCAAGCCGCTCGACACTGATCTCATTCGCAGGCTGGCGCGCGAGCACGAGGTGCTCGTGACGATCGAGGAAGGCTCGATCGGTGGTTTTGGATCGTACGTGCTGCACGATCTTGCTGGATGCGGGCTCCTCGACGGCGGCCTCAAGGTGCGCACGATGGTCCTGCCCGACATCTTCATCGACCACGACAAGCCCGAACGGATGTATGAGCGCGCGGGCCTCAATGCGTCTGGCATTGTCCAAACCGTGCTGAATGCGCTTGGGCGATCAGCCGCCGCGATCAGCGATATTCGGGCCTGACCCGACGCTCAGAAGGGAACGTTTCGCAGCCGCCTGAGTTACCGCGTACGCACACGGCATCCTGCTTGTGTGGCGGGTGCGCGCGTCTGAGCGAGGTTGGCGATGGATTGGACTGACGCAATTTTCTTGGCCCGTGTCCAGTTCGCGTTCACTGTCAGCTTCCATTTCCTGTTCCCGGCTTTGACCATCGGCCTCGCGAGCTACCTGGCGGTGCTGCAGGGGCTTCATCTGTGGACGGGCCGCCAGATTTACCATTCCCTCTTCAATTATTGGGTGAAGGTTTTTGCCGTGGCCTTTGCCATGGGGGTCGTCTCGGGAATCGTGATGACCTACCAGTTCGGCACGAATTGGAGCGTTTTTTCCGATAAGGCAGGCCCAGTAATCGGACCGCTGATGGCTTACGAGGTGTTCACCGCCTTTTTCCTCGAGGCCGGTTTTTTAGGCATTATGCTGTTCGGTCTGAACCGGGTCGGCCGCGGGCTGCACATGTTTGCAACCGTAATGGTTGCCCTTGGTACGGCTTTTTCCGCGTTCTGGATTCTTGCGGTGAATAGCTGGATGCAAACGCCAGCCGGTCACGCAATCAATGAGGCCGGCCAGTTCATTCCGACGAACTATTGGGACGTCATTTTTAATCCGTCGTTCATTTATCGGTTTGCGCATACGCTGATTGCGGCGTACCTAACAACCGCGTTTGTTGTGGGCGGCGTCGGGGCCTATCACCTTCTGCGCGACCGTAGCAACGAGGGCGCGCGGATCATGTTTTCCATGGCGATGTGGATGGCATTGATAACCGCGCCGCTGCAAATCATTGTTGGCGATTTGCATGGTCTCAATGCGTATGAGCACCAGCCCGCGAAGATCGCCGCAGTGGAGGGCCATTTCGACACTATGGCGGGGGCCCCATTCTACATCGTCGGGTGGCCCGACATGGAAGCGGCGACGACGCGATATGCCATCTCGATACCGAAGGGGAGCTCACTACTCCTGACCCACGAGTTGAACGGGGTCGTCAAGGGCCTGAAAGAATGGCCGCGAGAGGATTGGCCGCATGCCCCAAGCCTGTTTTGGACCTTCCGCATCATGGTTTTGATCGGCTTCTTGATGGCGGCGATCGGCATTTGGGCCGCTTGGCTCCGGTGGAAGGGGCGGCTCTATGACTCAACCGCATTGTTGCGGTGGGCGGTTTTCATGGGGCCATCCGGTCTTATTGCCGTGCTGGCCGGGTGGTACGTGGCCGAGGTGGGGCGGCAGCCCTATACCGTCTACGGCTTATTGAGGACATCCGAATCCGCCTCGCCGATCGCAGCGGCGGGCGTCGGCTCATCGCTTCTTGCGTTTTTCATCATCTACCTGCTCGTTTTCGGGGCAGGTACGGTCTACATCTTCCGCCTGATCGGACACCCACCGGAAGCCGCCGAGCCCGAAGTTTCCCACGCGCCGATCCGGACAGCCGGGGTTACTCCGGCGCCGGCACTACTTGACGGACCGGAAGAAGAGCAGGACGAGTTTGCGAGAGTGCAGGGAGGCGGCCGTGGCGCTTGATCTCGCCTTCATTTTCGCTGCTGTGATCGCGTTGGCGGTTCTGATTTACGTCATCGTCGATGGGTTCGATTTGGGGATAGGCATTCTATTTCCCTTTTTCCCCGCCGAAGAAGACCGTCGAAGGATGATGAATTCGATTGCTCCCGTATGGGATGGCAACGAAACCTGGCTCGTTGCCGGAGGGGGTGGTCTTCTCGCCGGTTTTCCGCTCGCATACGGAATTATTTTTTCGGCTCTGTATGCGCCGATCATTGCGATGGTCCTGGCATTGATTTTCCGAGGCGTCGCCTTTGAGTTTCGCTACCGGTCGCGGCGTAACAAGCACCTCTGGGATTTAGGTTTCGCTGTTGGCTCGATCGTCGCAGCGTTGGCCCAAGGGATTACGCTGGGAGCGCTTGTTCAAGGCATCAAGGTTGCCGACCGGGCGTATGCAGGCGGCTGGTGGGACTGGTTGACGCCGTTTAGCGTGTTAACTGGCGTCGCCCTGGTGGTGGGCTATGCTCTGCTGGGAGCCACGTGGCTCATCATGAAAACCGATGGGGATCTGCAAAGCCGGGCCTATGAATGGGCATATCGGGCCGGAATCGGAACACTCATTGGAATTGCTCTGGTCAGCATCGCAACGCCGTTTCTCAATCCCGTCTATATGGAGCGCTGGTTCAGCTGGCCCGCAGTTCTTTATACTTTGCCGGTGCCGCTTCTGGTCATTCTTGTTGCGTACGTTCTATTCCAATCATTGGCCCAGCGCCGAGAATATGCACCGTTCTTCGCCGCCATCGGGTTGTTTCTTCTTTCGTATATCGGCATCGGGATCAGCTTTTATCCATATCTCGTCCCAACCGAGATCACGATCTGGGATGCCGCCGCGCCGGATAGCAGCTTGGCATTCGTGCTCCTTGGTGCAGCGGCGCTGTTGCCGCTGATCCTGGTTTACACCGCCTATTCCTATTGGGTGTTCCGCGGAAAGGTCGGCGTTGAGGGAGGCTATCACTGATGAGCGAGCCCGAGCCCAGGCAGCCCCCGCCTGGAATTGCTCGTCGGCTGCTCTGGTTTGTGGGGTTATGGATCGCCGGAGTGGCCGTGGTTGCCGGCGTCGCGTACGCTCTTCGATGGGCGCTGATGCCGTAGGGCTGTTACTCCACGGCGGGGACTAGTGCTTTTGCTCAGATGCCCAGATTGCCAGATCTGGCGCGGTTGTAGCGATCGCCGACCGCCTTCCAGTTCACGACGTTCCACCAGTTCTTCAAGTATTCGTCGCGACGGTTCTGGTACTTCAGGTAATAGGCGTGCTCCCACACGTCGTTGCCGAATAGCACGCGTTGGCCGTCCATCAAGGGTGTATCCTGGTTGGGGCGTGTGGTGATCGCTAGCCGGCCATCGGGGTCAACCGTAACGAAAACCCAGCCCGAGCCAAACACGCTTAAACCGGCATTATTAAAGCGCTGCTGCAGCTGATTCAGACCGCCGAAGTCTCGCTCGATCGCGGCCTGAAGGTCTCCCTCCGGCTTGCCGCCGTCAGGCCCCATGACCTCCCAGAACATCGAATGGTTGGCGTGGCCGCCGGCATTGTTGCGAACCGTGGTGCGAATGCTCTCGGGCACGTCGTTGAGATTGGCGACGATCTCTTCAAGCGGTCGTTTGGCCAGCTTCTCATGGTCCCGCAGGGCTTCGTTGAGCTTGTTGACGTAGCTGGCGTGGTGCCGGTCGTGATGAAGCTCCATCGTGCGCGCGTCGATATTTGGCTCGAGGCTGTTCGCGGGATATGGCAGGGGAGGGAGTTTGAACGGACCTTGTGTCGTCTGTCCCCAACTCCGGTCAGCGACCACATATGTCGACAGGGCTGCGGCGCCGATGATGAATCCGCGTCGATTGAGCAAGGGCATGGGTTCGGCTCCGTGACCAAATGATCGAGCAGTTCTGGCGCGCTTGAGAGCGCGCACAGATACCTCGCAGCCGCGCTAGCGCAGGCATTCCGGTGAGAGAATGCCTATGTTCGGAGAACGTGAAAGCAGAGGGATGGTTCGCACACGACTTGATCGGGCTCTGGTCGACAGGGGCCTCGCAGCAACGCGCTCGCGGGCACGCGATCTGATTGCGCGCGGCTGCGTCCTGGTGAATGGTGCTCCACAGACCAAGGCCGGTCTGGAGATCCGGGAAACCGACGAAGTCTCCGTCGTTTCCGGCGCGAACAGTTTTGTTTCCCGCGGCGGGGTCAAGCTCTCGGCGGCCCTCGCGCAATTCGGGTTCGATGCTTCGGGTCGCGTGGCGTTGGATATCGGAGCGTCGACGGGCGGCTTCACTCAGGTATTGCTGGAGGCGGGCGCCCGCCGCGTGTACGCCGTCGATGTTGGCCGGGGTCAGCTCCACCCATCGTTGCGTCAGGATAGCCGCGTCGTCTCTCTCGAAGGCACCGACGCGCGGGTATTGTCGCGCGCAGAGGTGCCAGAGCCTGTTGGGGCTCTTGTTGCCGATGTCAGCTTCATTTCGCTGACCAAGGTCCTCCCGGTCCCCCTGTCGTTCGCCGCGCGTGGGGCCTGGCTGATCGCGTTGATCAAGCCGCAGTTCGAAGCCGGCCGCGCGGCCGTCGGCAAGTCCGGCGTTGTGCGCGACCCCGCAGACCGCCAGCGCGCGGTGGACTTGGTTTCGAGCTGGCTGTCCCAGCAACCCGGTTGGACTGTCGAGGGCGTGATCGACTCTCCTCTGCTGGGCGGCTCCGGCAACCAGGAGTATCTGATTGGAGCCCGCAAGCATGAGTGAGGCTGGTGCGGGTACAATCGTCGAGATCACTCGTCTCGGCGCGCAGGGGGACGGGGTCGCCGAAACGCCGGACGGCCCGGTTTATGTGCCATTTGCTTTGCCCGGCGAGCGTTGGCGTTTGTCCGACGGAACAGCCGAGAGATTGGCGGAAAGCCCCGACCGCCGGCAGCCGTTGTGCCGGCATTTCGGAGCATGTGGGGGCTGCGTGGCCCAGCATATGTCGCCTGAGCTTTACCGCAGTTGGAAGCTCTCGGCGTTGTTGCAGGCGTTCGCTCACCGCGGCATCGACATCACGCCCGAGCCCTTGCGGATGGTTGCTCCCCGTTCACGCCGGCGGGCGGCCTTCGGCGTTGCGCGTCGCGGTGACGAAGTCGTGCTCGGCTTTCGCCGGGAAGGCACTCACGCCCTGGTGGACCTCACCGAGTGTCCCGTGCTCGACCCCTTGATCGTCGAGGCCCTGCCCGTACTGCGCGAGCTGGCACGGCTGGCCCTGCCATCGGGCGCGGGCGGGCGGCTGATTGTGACGCGGGCTGAAGAGGGGCTCGACGTCGCCATTGAGGAGGGGAAGGCACAGCTCGCGCCGGAAACAAGCGCCATTCTAGCGCGACGCGCAGCTGAAGCCGGGCTCCAGCGGCTCGTCGTGTTCGGGCAGCTCGCTTACCTCAACCGTCCCCCCTCAGTTCGCCTCGGCGGGGTGCGGGTCGAGCTTCCGCGGGCCGCATTTCTGCAGGCTGTGCCTGAGGCCGAAGCGATTATGACGGAGATCGTCCTGCGCGAGGTTGGCAAAGCCCGGCATGTGGCGGACCTTTTTGCCGGTCTCGGAACGTTTACCTTTCCGATGGCGCGGCAAGCGCGCGTGCTCGCTGTGGATGCGGACCGGCGAGCCATCGAGGCGCTTGAGGCAGCGGCGCGCGCAGCACCTGGTCTGAAGCCTGTCAGCGCGAAGGTTCGCGACTTGATGCGCGAGCCATTATCGCGGGGCGAGCTGGAGGGTTTCGACGCCGTTGTTCTCGATCCGCCGCGGGCGGGCGCGAAGGCGCAAGCTGAGATGCTGGCCCGTTCGACCGTGCCTAAGATCGTGATGGTCTCCTGCAATCCCGCTACAGCAGCGCGCGACGCGCGCGTTCTGATCGACGGCGGCTACCAGATCGGGTCAATCACGCCGATCGATCAGTTCATCTACGCGCCTTACCTGGAAATCGTCATCACTCTGCACCGCTGACGACCTCAAGCACCGGTTTGGTGCTCGCTTTGCGGTTCTTGAAAAACTCGCTACTGTTGGCCAGGACCGAGCAGACCCGGACGGTCGCACGATAATGCAGACCCTCTGGGCCGTATTGGATTTCGGGCTTCAGGTCGGCGTCGCGCAGCACAGTCTTCAATAAGGTGTAGCCGAACCCCATCCGACGGGGTGGTTGCGCGGGCGGCCCGCCGCGCTCCTTCCATTCAAAGGTCAGAAGAGGCTCTGAATCGCCCTCTTCGATGCGCCATTCTATGGCGACGTTGCCGTCCGGGTGCGCGAGCGCGCCGTGCTTGGACGCATTGGTTGCGAGCTCGTGAATGACGAGCGACATGTTTTGTGCCGCCTGTGCCGACAGCAAGAGCTCAGGCCCTCGCACCGTATACCGGCCGGCGAAGGCACGCATTTCATTCTCGACGACACGCGACATGTCGGCACCCTGCCAGTTCGCGGCCGCCAACGTGTCGCTCGCGTTGGCCAGGGCCTGAATACGCCCGAGCAAAGTTTCTCGCGCTTCGGCCATCGTCCGGCCATCGAGGAGCGTGCGCCTCGCAATCGAGGCGATGACGGCGAGAAGATTGTTGGTGCGGTGCTGAAGCTCGCGCAAAAGCAAGTGGCGCCGCTGCTCGCCTTGCTCCCGCTCGGCAGCCGCAAGAACCAGCGCGTCATGAATTTGCTGGAACTCCCGCGTATCCAACGTGCGCTCTGGCAACGGCTCACCGCGACCGAGCTTTCTCGCCGCGCCAACGAGCACGTCGACGTTGGCGTGAAGTTTGCGGGCGACCGAGGCCGCGACGGTCAAGGCGAGAAGCAGGAGCACGGCTGATCCGAATCCGAACAAGAGCCAGGCCTCCCGAAGGGGAGCCTCAACGACAGCCGCGGGAACCGCTACGGCCACCAACCATCCGGATAGCTTGGATCGCACGTAAGCTCGCACCACACGCGTTCCGCCGCCATGCTCCAGCCAGCCCACGCCGGAGTCCCCCTCCGAGGCCCGGGCGAACCGCTCTGGCATCTTCTTGCCGATAGCCGTTCTGTCCCTGCTGGCGACGACCGTATTGGAACGGTCGATGACGTACCACCGCCAATCGGGTGGGCGTGACCTCTGCTCAAGCACATCGACCAGCGTGGCCGGTGACCTGGCAACGCCAATGAGCCCATTCGGCTCATTTTCCCGACGGATGGGGGTGCTGACGATCCAGACGGGCTGGTTGTCGATCAAGTGAGCCTTGTAGTCTGAAACATAGGGCTGACCACGTTCGACGATGGCTTTTATTCGGACCGGGTCATAGTTCACCGGCAGCGGGTCGCCCATTGGCACCGAGGTGTTGAGAATCTGCCATCCGCCGACATCGTAGACGACGACGTGCGCGCCGTGCGGAACAAGAGCGCGTCTTGCGTTCTGGTGCAGGCGCGCCAAGTCCATCTCAGGTCCGAGTACGCCGATCAGAGCCTCGAGGAGCAAAAGCTGGACTTGGATCTCTCTTTCAAGATCCCTTGCCACCTCGTGAGCCGCTGCCAGCGTCTCCTCCTCGATCGCCCGGTATTGCTGTGCAGTATACTGATAGACGAGCAACCCGCAGATCGCGAGCACCGGAACGGCGACTGAAAGCCCGTAGAAAATCAGCCGCTGGGCGAACGTGAACGGCGAGCGTGCACACATGGGCGATCAGAGTGCGGTGGTGCCGTGGGTTGGGTTAACGTGTCCCGTCCACGGCCGAAATGCAACTCTGACGCGTTTGCGGGCGGAGCCGCGGCCTCGGAGGATTAACGACTGTTGCTAACGGGAAGCGCTGGCCGCGATCGAGCCGGGCGGCAGATGACGGGCTGCTGCGGTGGCGGAAATGGTCGCCGGCGTGGGCCTGGTCTGCTCGAGGGTGGCGAGGTATTTGGACGCCCAGGCGTGAATATCGTTGCGCCGGAGGACCTCCATCATCCGCTGATGTCGGGCCTGCCTTGCGTCAAGCGGCATCTCCAGCGCGAAGCGGATTGCAGCGGCGACAGCTTCCGGCTCATGCGGGTTGACGATCAGCGCGCCATCAAGCTCCGCGGCTGCACCTGCAAATTGCGAAAGCACGAGCACGCCCGGGTCCAAGGGATTTTGCGCCGCCACGTACTCCTTGGCGACGAGATTCATGCCATCTCTGAGCGGGGTCACGAGGCCAACCTTCGCCAGCCGGTAGAGGCCGGCCAGTGCGGCCCGCGAATAGACCCGGTTGACATAGCGAATGGGGGTCCACGTGACGTCGCCATGGAGGCCGTTGATCTGCCCTGCAAGCGTGGAGACCTGCCGGTCGATTTCCGCATATTCCTGAATCTCAGAGCGCGTCTTGGGTGCAATCTGAAGGAATGTGACGCGCCCGCGCCATTCAGGATACATGCTGAGGAAGCGCTCAATGGCAGCCATGCGGTTTGGCAGGCCCTTGGAGTAATCGAGCCTGTCCACGCTCATCACCATAGCGCGGCCGGCAAGACTTTCAGCCGTTTCCTTGATCAGCGCGGTTGCTGCGGCCCGTCGTGCCGTTCTTTCGAAGCGCGCTGTTTCGATGCCGACGGGGAATGCACCCAACGTAACCCTGCGCCCGTTTGCCTCCAGGTGATACGCATCAGGCGCGCGCCTGGCGCCCATCCGCAGAAGGTAGCGGCTCAAGTTCTCGCAGTCGTTCTCGGTCTGAAGACCGATGAGATCGAAGGCGACCAGAGAACCGATGATTTCGCGGTGTTTCGGAAGCGCCGTCAGGATGTCAGGTGGCGGGCAGGGGACGTGCAGGAAGAAGCCAATACGATTCTGATGTCCGCGCTCGCGCAAGAGTCTGGCGAGCGGCATCAAATGATAATCGTGGACCCAGACGATATCGTCCGGCTTGAGTATTCGAGAAAGGTGGTCGGCAAAGTAGTTGTTGACTTTCTGATAGCCTGAAAGATCCGAGCGTGAGAATTCAGCAAGGTCCAATCGGTAATGCAGGATGGGCCATAAGACCCGGTTGGCAAATCCGTTGTAGTACTCGTTGAAGTCGCCAGGGGCGAGATCGAGAACAATGTATGTGGTACCACCAACTTTCCTTATCGTTGGCTCATGGTCTGGCTCCTCAGTGACTCTTCCGCTCCAGCCAAACCAGATACCATCCCGCCCACTGAGGGCTGCTTGAACAGCCACTGCAAGCCCACCGGCAGAGAATTCGCTTGCACTCTCCGGTACAGCGACACGGTTAGATATCACAATGAGGCGAGCGACCATGCTTGCTCCCAACCCTTCGAAAGCCGCTTGGCGGTGATGACAATTCCCGCCATCGAATAGGTCTGCGGCAGATTACCCCAAAGGCGTCCGGTTACTGGGTCAACATCCTCCGACATCAGGCCGTACGAATTGCGGTAGCGCAACAGATCAACGAAATGATCCCGCGCATCTCCCACGCGTCCGATCGCGGCCAGTGCGTCGGCTAGCCAGAACCGGCAGATGAGAAACGCCGACTCGGGTGTCCCGAAGTCATCATCAGCAGTATAACGCATAACATGGCCATTCCGGCTCAGTTCGCGTTCAATTACCTCGCATGTCGAGATAAATCGCGGATCGCTCGGTGCCACTAGCCCGATCTCGGCGAGCAGAAGCGAGCTGGCATCGAGCTCGTCCGAGCCGAAAGCGGCGGTGAAGGCGCCCCGCTTAGGGTTCCACGCGCGCTCGAGGATCTCCCCGCGAAGCTGGCGAGCACGCTCACGCCATGTCTCCGCCTCGCTCGGCAAGCCAAGCGTTTGCGCGATGCTGCTGAGCCGGTCACAAGCCACCCAGCACATGGCCGCCGAGTGAGTGTGAACCCGCCAGCGGCCGCGGAACTCCCACAGCCCGGCATCTGGCTGCAGTGCGACCCGCCAGGCCAGCTCGCCGTGCTGCTCGAGGCGGCGGAAGAGGGCGATGTCTCCCATCCGCTCGAGCCGCTCGTCGACGAACATCTGCTGCGCAGCGAGGATGATGCTGCCGTAGACATCGTGCTGGTGCTGGTCGGCAGCGGCATTGCCCACGCGGACCGGGCCATGGCCTTCGAAGCCTGCGAGGTCCTTCGCTGTCCACTCCTCGAGGTTCTGAGTGGGGACTATGCCGTAAACTGGCCGAAGCGGGCCGGGCTTCTGGACGGCATTCGTCAGATAGTCGAGGTAGGCCTCCATCGAATGGGTATTACCAAGATGGTTGAGGGCCTGCACGACGAAGTAGGCATCCCGCAACCAGCAGTACCGGTAATCCCACGTTCTTCCCGAGCCTGGAGACTCAGGTATCGACGTTGTGATGGCAGCGACAATGGCGCCCGTATCGTCGAAGGTGCACAGCTTGAGCGTAATAGCCGCGCGAATGACGGCGGATTGCCATTCGTAGGGAATTGCGAGCGTACGCACCCAGCTGAGCCACCATTGGCGTGTTTCGTATTCGAACCGGCGGCCCGTGGTCTCAATGCCGCTTTCAAGCGGCTCATCGGGGCCGAACACCAACGTGATCGGCCGGGTCAGAGCGAATGGTGTTTCCTCGGCGACGTACGAGAGGGGCGCGTCCGTCGTTAGGCGCAAAACGTCCGACCCTGAGAAGCCGTAGCGGATGTGGCTCGACCCGATCGTGCGTATGGTTGCCGGTACGCCGTACTCGAACGTCGGGCGTACACGAATGCGAATGCGCGGCAAGCCGGAGACGGGCTCGATGCGGCGGAAGATCTGGGTCGGATGGAACATCCGCCCGTAGTGCACAAAACGCGGTGCGAAGTCCGTTATCCGGACACAGCCGCCGTTGGCATCCGTGAGCGTCGTAACGATAATGGCCGTGTTGCGGTCGTATTCGCTTTCGGCCCGCACCTGATCCTGGAGGACGACGTCGGTATAGCCCTTGTCCTCGTCTCCGGTGAGAAGCCGCGAGAAGACGGGGTTGCTGTCGAAGCGCGGGAAGCACCACCACACGATGCGCCCGTTCTTGTCGATCAACGCCGCGACGCGGCCATTCCCTATGAGACCGTAGTCGAGACCCGGTGCGCTCACGTCGTGCACTCCTCGCGGGCAAGACCCGCCAGCCAATTACGAACGTCAGAAGCCGTGGCAAAAGCTGCGACAGCACCTGGTCGGGGCTGTCCAACCGCTATCCCCACGCCATTCCATTTGGGCAATACGGCGAATGCTGCCTCATCCGTTACGTCGTCTCCGACGAATACCGGCCGCCGGCCAGCCCAGGGTGGACGTGCCATGAACTCTTCGACAGCAGTGCCCTTGCTGAAGCGTGCGTGCTTGATCTCGAAGACGCATTTCCCGGGCACAACGGTGAGCTGATCGCCGCGATGGGCAGCGACGGCTGCTTCCACCACCTCCTTTACGCGCTCGGCGGCGTCGGGAGCTTGGCGGAAATGGACGGCGATGGCGATCGTTTTGTCCTCGACGAGGACGCCTGGAATTTCAGCCAAAGGGGCCAGCAACCATCGAACTCCGTTTGGGATGGGTGGCGCAGCTCGCGCGATTTTGTCCTGTCCCGCCTCGAACCGGATTTCGGCTCCGTGAACACCGGAAGCAGGGAGGCGTAGCGGCGCGAGCAGGGCGTCGATCGCAGCAATGGGGCGGCCCGAGATGACCGAAAGCGCTCCGCCCAGCCGCCGCTCGAGAGCGCCAAGAGAGCGGATAAGATCTGGCGGCGCGACGACATCGTCGGGATGCGGAGCAATGTCGATCAAGGTGCCGTCCAAGTCGAGGAAGAGGGCATCCTTTTCGAAATCCAGGTCCGGGAGGGTCATGTAAGCTTTTTGTAAGAGGGGTGGGCCTGGCAAACGCGCACTCCCACGTCACGGGCGCGAACGCCTCGCGAGCGGACGCGTCTGCCTGAGATTGTTTCCGGATCGCTGCCTTTCGGCAGCGCGATCCGCGGAGGAGATAATATAGACGCCCTACAATCTCAATGCGTCGACACGCCCAGCGGGAGGCCAGGCAGACAAACAGCTTCTACTGGCAGCGCAGATTAGGCGGCGCGGCTCCTATCGAGACGTTCTCGCGCAACGACGACCGGGCGATTGCGTGACCCAACCGGCAGAGGGCGCTGGGCCTAGGGCTCGGGCTTGCCGTAGCCGCCGCCGGTGGGCGTCTTGATGATGATCGCCTCACCAGGCGCCAGCACGGTCTGATCGCAGCCTTCCAGGCGCTCCATTCTGCCGTCATTCCGGCGGACGAGGTTCTCTCCGCATTCGCCCGGCTCGCCGCCGAAAAGCCCGAACGGCCGCACGCGTCGGTAGCCGGAGAGGATGGCGCAGTCCATCTGCTCCAGGAACCGGATGCGCCGGTAGGTGCCATCGCCCGCGGACCAGCGTCCGCGCCCGGCTGAGCCGCGGCGGATGGAGAACTCTTCGAGCACGACCGGGTAGCGCAGCTCGAGAATTTCGGGGTCGGTGAGGCGCGTGTTGGTCATGTGGACGTGCACGGCGGCCGTGCCGTCGAACCCAGGTCCGGCCGGAGAGCCGGAGCAGATGGTCTCATAGTACTGATACTTGTCGTTGCCGAAGGTCAGGTTGTTCATGGTGCCCTGGCTCGATGCCATGGCGCCCATAGCGGCGAACAGGCAGTTTGTGACGATCTGGCTCGTCTCCACGTTGCCCGCCACGACGGCGGCCGGGTACTGCGGCGACAGCATTGACCGCTCCGGGATGATGAGCCGGATGGGCTTGAGGCAGCCCGCGTTCATCGGGATCGGCTCGTCGACCATCACGCGGAACACATAAAGCGTCGCCGCGCGGGTCACCGGCGCCGGAGCATTGAAGTTATTGGGCTGCTCCGGGCTCGTGCCGGTGAAGTCGACTGTGGCCTCCCGTTTTTCGCGATCCACGGTGATCTTCACCTGCACGTGCGTACCCTGGTCCATCTCGACCCGGAACTCGCCGTCCTCGAGCCGGCTCAGAAGTTTGCGGACACTTTCCTCGGCATTGTCCTGCACGTGGCGCATGTAGGCCTTCACTACGTCGAGGCCGAAGTGGGCGACCATCTTCTCGAGCTCGGCAGCGCCGCGAGCATTGGCGGCCACGTGCGCCTTGAGGTCGGCGATGTTCTTGTGCGGGCTGCGGGCCGGATATTTGGCGCTTGTCAGCAGGGCGTAGGTCTCGGCTTCAAGGAAGCGGCCTTGATCCACCAGTTTGAAGTTGTCGATGTAGACGCCTTCCTCGTCGATGTGCGTGGCACGTGGCGTCATCGAGCCTGGCGTCAAGCCGCCGATGTCCTCGTGGTGGCCGCGGCTCGCCACGTAGAACAGGATCTCTGAGCCATCCGGCCCAAAAACCGGCGTGATGACCGTGATGTCGGGCAGGTGCGTGCCGCCATTGTAGGGCGCGTTGAGCATATAGACGTCGCCGGGCCGCATCGTGCCCTTGCGCTCGCGCACGATGGTTTCGACTGACCGATCCATCGAGCCAAGGTGCACCGGCATGTGCGGGGCATTGGCGACGAGCTGCCCTTCCGCGTCGAAGACGGCGCAGGAGAAGTCGAGCCGCTCCTTGATGTTCACGGATTGGGCCGTGTTGCGCAGCGCCTCGCCCATCTGCTCGGCAATGGACATGAAGAGGTTGTTGAACACCTCGAGCAAGACGGGGTCCGCCTTCTCGCCTAGGATCTCGCGCTGGCGCGGCTCTGCACGCTTGAGAATGAGGTGATTGAGGGGCGAGACCTCGAGCCGCCAGCCGGGTTCCACCACGACGGTCTGGTTCGGCTCGATGATGAGCGCAGGTCCCATGATGCGATGGCCCGGCGCGATATCCTCGCGCATATAGACCGGCGCCTCGTGCCACGCGCCTCTGGAGAAGAAGCGGGTTGTTCTCGTGGGCCGTGGCTCGTCACGGGCGAGCTCGAAATGCCGCTCTTCTGCGCTGACGCCGCCTCCCACGGCCTCGACTTCGACGGCCGCGATGAACACGCGCTTTTCGGGAGAATAGAATCCAAATCGCTGGCGATGCAGGCGCTCGAACTCCACCCGCATCTCTTCCGCGCCCGACATCCGGATCGGCAAGGCCGTGTCGGTGCCTTCGTACCGAAGATGCAGGTTCACAGTCGTCGAGATTTCGTCAGCCGAAACGCCCTCAGCCTCGACCTCGGCGATCACCTCGGCACGAAGCTTTTCGGACAAAGCCTCTACGTCCTGCATCGATGCGGCTTCGAGCGGCGCCTCGACCGACTGCTCGCGGCTCGCGCGGATCTTGGCGAGACCCATGCCGTAGGCCGAGAGAAGACCCGACAGGGGATGGATCATCACCGTTTCCATGCCGAGCGTATCGGCGATGAGGCAGGCGTGCTGGCCGCCGGCGGAGCCGAAGCAGTTCAGCACGTACTCGGTCACGTCGTATCCGCGCTGCACGGAAATTTTTTTGATGGCGTTCGCCATGTTCTCGACGGCGATGCGGAGGAATCCGTCGGCGACCTCCTCGGGCGTGCGGCCGTCGCCAATCTGCTCAGCGAGCTCGGTGAACGCGGCTCGCACGGCTTCCTCGTCGAGCGGCTCATCGCGATTGGGGCCGAAGATCTTCGGAAAAAAGCTGGCCGACAGCTTGCCGACCATGAGGTTGGCGTCCGTCACGGTCAGCGGACCGCCGCGGCGGTAGCATTTCGGCCCCGGATTGGAGCCGGCGCTGTCGGGGCCAACGCGGAACCTCGACCCGTCGAAATGGAGGATGGAACCGCCGCCAGCGGCGACCGTATGGATGCGCATCATCGGCACGCGGAGACGCACACCAGCGACCTCGGTTTCGAAGGCACGCTCGTAGTCTCCAGCGAAGTGCGAAACGTCCGTAGACGTACCGCCCATGTCAAAGCCGATAACCTTATCGAATCCGGCGATACGTGCCGTCTCGGCCATCCCGACGATTCCGCCGGCCGGCCCGGAGAGAATTGCGTCGCGGCCTTGGAACAGGTCGGCGGATTTGAGGCCGCCAGAGGAGGCCATGAAGAGGATCTTGGGTGCCCGGCCATTCTCCGGGTTTCTGGCGCCGAGGGCGTCGGCAACTTTCTCGACATAGCGCCGCAGAATGGGCGACAGGTAAGCATCAGCCACCGTCGTGTCGCCACGGCCCACGATCTTGATGAGCGGCGAGATTTCGTGGCTCACCGAAACCTGGGTGAACCCGATTTCGCGCGCCAAAGCGGCGGCCTGCTGTTCATGCTCGGGATAAGCGTAGGCGTGCATGAACACGATTGCGACTGCGCCAATCCCATCCGCTTTCGCGCGTTCGAGGTCCTGTCGCAGCGCCGCCAGGTCGAGCGGTGTCTCGATGGTGCCATCCGCTCTCACACGCTCGTTGGCCTCAATGACGCGCGTGTAGAGCATTTCGGGCTTGATGATCTTTTTCGCGAAGATATCGGGCCGCGCCTGATAGCCGATCTCGAGCTGATCCTTCAGGCCCTTGGTGATGACGAGGACGGTCGGCTCACCCTTGCGCTCAAGTAACGCATTCGTGGCAACGGTGGTGCCCATCTTAACGGAGGCGATCCTTTCCGACGGAATGGGATCGTTCGATTTGACGCCGAGCATCCGCCGGATTCCTTCCAGCGCGGCGTCCTCGTAGACGCCGGGATTGTCAGACAGGACCTTCAATGCATGCAGGCGACCTTCGGGATCGCGGCCGATGACGTCGGTGAACGTGCCTCCCCGATCGATCCAGAAATGCCACTGCCCGAGAGTGCTCGCCGTTTCGGTCATCGGTTTCCCCGTCGCCTAAATCGAATCAACGCGGTAAAAGGAGATCGCCGAGGGCCGTATGCCCACGTTCCGTCTATGGCTACATGAGGGAGGTCGAGTAAACGATGCTGAAACATATGACTCTGGGGCTGCTCGCCGCAGGTCTCTGCGTTGCGCCCGCCTTGGCCGAAACAAAATGGGACATGCCGACCCCCTACCCCGATAACAACTTCCACACGAAAAACGTCAGGCAGTTCGCCGAGGACGTGGAAAAGGCAACGAACGGCCAGCTCAAGATCGTGGTGCACTCGGCTGGCTCACTTATCAAGCATCCGGAGATCAAGAAATCCGTGCGCCAAGGAATTGCGCCGATTGGCGAGATTCTCCAATCGCTCGCTGCCAACGAGAACCCGATCTACGAGGTCGACTCCATCCCCTTTCTGACGGCGAGCTACGAGGACGCCAAGAAGCTTTACGCTGCCCAAAAGCCGTACCTCGAGAAGCAGCTCGAGTCCGAAGGTCTTATGCTCCTCTACTCGGTCGCCTGGCCGGCTCAAGGTCTCTACACAAAGAAGGAGATCACGAAGATCGAGGATATGGCTGGGCTTAAGTTCCGCACTTATAGCGCTGCGACGAGCCGCATTGCCCAGCTTGTCAATGGGGTTCCGACCCAAGTGGAGGTGCCGGACATCCCAACCGCCTTTGCGACCGGACGTGTCGAGGCCATGTTCACGTCTCCATCCACGGGCGTGGACATGAAGGCTTGGGATTACCTCACCCACTTCCATGACCTGCAGGCGTGGCAACCGCGCAATATCGTCTTCGTCAACAAAGCAGCCTTCGAAAAGCTGACGCCCGAGCAGCAGAAGGCGGTGCGCGATGCGGCGGCCGCGGCGGAGGAGCGCGGCTGGAAAATGTCGGAGGAGGAGTTCACCGCGCAAAAGAAGGTGCTCGCCGATAACGGCATCAAAGTGCTCGAGCCAACAGATGAGCTCCTGAGCGCTCTGAAGAAG
>QGVC01000312.1 GCA_003242645.1 Pseudomonadota bacterium | reverse complement strand
GCGCAACAAGACGGTCGAGAACCCCTGGAAAAAGCACGACAACATTCCGCTGTAGGCCATCGCCCAAAACAATCCCAGCAATGTTCAAGAAAATTCTTATCGCCAACCGTGGGGAAATCGCCTGCCGGATCATCAAGACGGCGCGGCAGATGGGGATCAAGACGGTTGCCGTTTACTCGGACGCCGATCGGGATGCGCTGCATGTTGAGATGGCGGATGAGGCGGTGCACATCGGGCCACCGCCGGCGGCACAGTCCTACCTGGTGATCGAGAAGATCGTCGAGGCCTGCAAGCAGACGGGCGCGGAGGCGGTGCACCCTGGCTACGGTTTCCTCTCGGAGCGCGAGGCGTTCCCGCTCGCGTTGGCGGAAGCGGGCATCGTGTTCATCGGCCCCAATCCCAAAGCGATTGCGGCCATGGGCGACAAGATCGAGTCGAAGCGCATGGCCGCCAAGGCAAAGGTCTCCACGGTGCCCGGCTACCTGGGGGAGATCGCAGACGCAGCCGAGGCCGCCCGCATCGCCGAGGAAATCGGCTATCCCGTGATGATCAAGGCGTCCGCCGGCGGTGGCGGCAAGGGCATGCGCATCGCCCACAACCGGAGAGAGCTGGAGGAGGAGTTCGACGCGGCGCGCTCCGAGGCGAAGGCGAGCTTCGGCGACGACCGGGTTTTCATCGAGAAGTTCATCGTCAATCCCCGGCACATCGAAATTCAGGTGCTGGGGGACAAGCACGGCAATGTCATTCATCTCGGCGAGCGCGAATGCTCGATCCAGCGCCGCAACCAGAAAATCATCGAGGAGGCGCCATCGCCGCTGCTCGACGAGAAGACCCGCAAGGCCATGGGCGAGCAGGCCGTCGCGCTTGCAAAGGCCGTGGGCTACGACTCGGCCGGCACGGTGGAGTTTGTCGCCGGGCAGGACAAGAGCTTCTATTTCCTCGAGATGAACACCCGCCTGCAGGTCGAGCATCCGGTGACAGAAATGATCACCGGGATCGACCTCGTTGAGCAGATGATCCGGATCGCTGCCGGCGAGGAGCTCAAAATCCGGCAGAAGGACGTGACCTTCACCGGCTGGGCGATCGAAAGCCGCATCTACGCCGAGGATCCCTTCCGCAACTTCCTGCCGTCCACCGGCCGCCTCGTGAAGTATCGCCCCCCCGCTCAGGGGTCAGGGGAAGGCATGGCGGTGCGCATCGACACCGGCGTGGCCGAGGGCGGCGAGATCTCGATGTACTACGACCCGATGATCGCCAAGCTCATCACGCACGCACCCACGCGCGAGGCGGCCATCGAGCTACAGGCGCAGGCGCTCGACGCCTTCTACATCGACGGCATCAAGCACAATATTCCGTTCCTCACCGCTTTAATGCAGCACCCGCGTTGGCGGGCGGGCAATCTTTCGACCACGTTCATTCAGGAGGAGTATCCCAACGGCTTCGAGCCTCGAACTCCCGAAGGCGAGGATCTGCAGATTCTCGCGGCTGTCGCTGCTGCGATCGATCACCTCCACAATTGCCGACGACGGAAGATCACAGGTCAGATGCCTGGCCGGCCTGTTACTTTTGCAAAGCGCCGCGTCGTCGATGTCGGAAACGGTGTTCGTCGGCGGGTGATCGTGGACGGCGAGCTCAATGGGCCGACCACGGTGACATTGCTGGATGATGACGGAAACCCGTCCGAAACGCTGGAAATCGCATCGAAATGGTGGCCGGGTGAGCCTGTATGGTCCGGCATGGTCCGCGACCGCGATGTATCAGTGCAGGTTCGCCCAATACTCAATGGTTTCGAGCTGTCTTACCGCGGCGTACGCGTGCCAGCGCGCGTCTACACGGAGCGGGAGGCCGAGCTTGCGGCGCTGATGCCGGTCAAGGCGGCAGCCGATACGTCCAAGGTGCTTCTGTGTCCGATGCCCGGTCTTGTGAAGGCGATCTATGTCGAGGCTGGCCAGGAGGTGAAGGCTGGCGATCCGCTCGCCGTGGTCGAGGCGATGAAGATGGAGAACACGCTACGCGCGGAGCGGGACGGCATCGTGAAACTCGTCAACGCCAAGCCGGGTGACAGCCTCGCCGTTGATGCCGTGATTATGGAGTTTGCGTAACCCGCGCCCTGGTTCTCGAGAGGAGGACCAATGACATTCGAGCGTCGCCTCGCCCAGCTCTTCCGGATGGATGACGAGGCGTGGGCGCGCCATGCCAACCCCTGGAGCGTCTGGACCCGCGTTATCTCACTGCCGCTCCTGATGCTGGCCGTGTGGAGTCGCGTCTGGATCGGCTGGTGGTCGCTCTTGCCGATTGCGGGTGTGATTTTCTGGCTCTGGATCAATCCGCGCGCCTTCCCGCCACCTCGGTCCACGAACAATTGGGCCTCCAAAGGCGTGCTGGGCGAACGCGTTTGGCTCAACCGCCGTGAGGTGCCGGTGCCGGAGCATCATCGGCTGGTGCCGAACGTTCTGACGGTCCTCTCGGCCGTAGGCGCGATTTTCTTCGTTTGGGGGCTGGTGAGGCTCGAAATCTGGCCTACGCTATTGGGGCTCGTCCTCGTGATGCTTTCCAAACTGTGGTTCGTGGACCGAATGGTCTGGCTGTACGAGGACATGAAGGAGCGTCATCCACCTTACCGCGCGTGGCTCAGGTAACGGGGCTTGCCGCCTGAGCTGTGCAGGGGCAACATGGCCAAGGCTTCTGACCGCAACGCGATGCGCAAATTTGCGCCAACAAGACACTCAATCAGGGGATCTTCCATGCGCAGCTTCCATATGCCTGGCCGCTCGCCTGTCTACGCCCGGCGCGCCATGTGTGCCACGTCACATCCGCTCGCGACTCAGGCGGCCATCGAGATCTTGCGCGAGGGCGGCAATGCGGTGGATGCGGCGCTGACGGCTGCGGCGGTGCTCGCCGTTGTTGAGCATCCAATGACGGGCATCGGTGGCGACTGTTTCGCCATCATCGCAAAACCGGGACAGAAGCTGATTGGGTTGAACGCCTCCGGTCGCGCGCCAGCGGCGGCAACAGCCGAGTGGTATGCGTCCAAGGGCATCAAGGCGATCGAGATGCAGTCGCCGCACGCGGTGACGGTACCCGGTGCCATCGACGGTTGGACGACGCTGCTCGCCGATCATGGCTCCAAGCCGCTGTCCCGCATTCTGGCTCCGGCCATCGAGTATGCGGAGGGCGGATTTCCGGTCGCGCCGCGCGTCGCCTACGATTGGGCCAACGTCGCCGAAAAGCTTAAAGGACACCCGGGATCACGCCAGCATTTGCTGCCGAATGGCCGGCCGCCGCGTGTCGGCGAGGTGATGCGTTTCCCCGCGCTTGCCCGCACGCTGAAGATCATCGCCGAGCAGGGGCGTGATGGCTTTTATCAGGGCGAGGTTGCCGAGGATATCGTCGCTGAGCTCAGGGAGCTCGGTGGTCTCCACACGCTCGAGGACTTCGCTGCTCAGCGGTGCTCCTACGTGGATCCGATTTGCGTCACGTACCGCGGCGTCGAGCTGTGGGAGCTGCCGCCGAACAATCAGGGCATTGTCGCCCTGATCATGCTCAAGATCCTGGAGAAGACCGGCTTCGGGACGAACGACGCCACTAGCGCCGAGCGCTACCATATGATGATGGAGGCGGGCCGGCTTGCCTATGCCATGCGCGATGCGTTCGTGGCGGACCCGGAGATGGCGAGCGTGCCTGTGGAGCACATGCTGTCCGATGCCGTCATCAGCGACCTGGCGCGGCGGATCGATCCGAAACGGCGCACGCCGGATCTTGGTCCCGTCCCGCAGCCGTCAGGCTCGGACACGATCTATCTCAGCGTCGTGGACGAGCAGGGGATGGCGGTTTCCTTCATCAACTCCATCTACAGCCCGTTCGGCTCTGGCATCATGACGCGCAAGACGGGCGTGATGCTGCACAACCGCGGGCAGGGCTTCGTGCTCGATCCGAAGCACCCGAACTGCATCGCGCCCCGCAAGCGGCCCATGCATACGCTCGTGCCAGCAATGGCCATGCGCGATGGCAAGCCGTTCCTTTCGTTCGGCGTCATGGGCGCCGCCTTCCAGCCCATGGGCCATGCCTATGTGCTCACCAATATTCTCGATTTTGGTATGGACCCACAGGAGGCCATCGATTGCGCCCGCGTGTTCTTTGAGGGCGAGGAACTGCAGGTCGAGGAATCTGTTCCGAGCGCGACGGTGGAGAAGCTCGCCGTAATGGGCCACCGCGTTTCGGTGCGCAGCGAGCCATGGGGCGGCGGTCAGGCCGTGTGCTTCGACCACGAGAACGGCGTGTTGATCGGCGCCTCCGATCCGCGAAAGGATGGTTGTGCCTTAGG
>QGVC01000311.1 GCA_003242645.1 Pseudomonadota bacterium | reverse complement strand
GGCCTCGAGCACCTCGCGGTGGTCGCCAGCCTGGGACAGAGCCTCCACGCTCAGCAATTCGTCGAGGCTCATGCGCAGCTTGTGAACCGCAGATTCGAGCCGCTGCAACTCGGTGTCGATGTCCTCCGCGAGAAGCTTCGTGACGACGACGCGGGGCTCATGGAGCACGACGTGGCCGAGCGCGATGCCTTCGGAGATTGGCTCGCCCCGGATCACACCGGTCAGAGACCGGGCCAGCTCGGCGGCCGCGCCCGCACCGGCTACAGCGCCCGACACAATGTGCTCCGCAACGACCATCGCGGTCGTCAGCAGCACCTCGACGTCCTCGTCCGAGTACTCGCGCCGGGTGCGGTTTTGCACAACGAGCACGCCGAGCACCGTCCCGCCGCGCAGAATCGGGACGGCAAGCATCGAGTGGTAGATTTCCTCGCCAGTCTCCGGGCGGTACGAGAATGCCGGATGGTGCTGGGCATCCGGCTCGTTGATCGGCACAGCCAGCTCAGCGCAACGACCAACGAGGCCCTCGCCCCGCATTAGCCGGGTGTTGTGGACGGCCTCTTTCCTCAGGCCCTCCGTGGCGAACAGCTCCAGCGAGCCATCCTGGCGCTTGAGGTAGATCGAGCAGACCTCCGCCACCATCAGGCCGGAGATTTGGCGCACGATCTTGTCGAGCCGCGACTGTCCATCGCCGGGCTCAGCCATGATCTCGCGCAAGCGCCTCAGAATGACCCTCAGCGCAGGCTCTGCTGGTAGGGTGCGCGGGTCATCCCCGCGTCTGCTCTGCATGACGGCTGCCGTTCAGTTACCCAAGTCGGACGGCGGAGCTGGTTATGGTCGCGGCGCCCTGCTGCCCCGCGGCCCTCTGAAACAATCTTGGATTGCCCACTGTTGCGGGCCGCCCACTAATCCTTGTCGAGTCCGAAGAGCGTGTGCAAGGTGCGTACTGCGAGCTCTGCGTATGCGGCGTCGATCAACACGCTGATTTTGATCTCCGAGGTGCTGATCGCGAGGATATTGATCCCCTTATCGCCCAGCGCCTTGAACATTCGTGCCGCAACGCCAGCGTGGCTTCGCATGCCTACGCCGATTACCGATACCTTTACGACATCGGCCGAGCTCTTGATCTCGGAAAATCCGACTGTCTCTTTCAGGGATTCCAGGACCTGAAGCGCCCTCGGCAGCTCCGACGCGGTGACCGTGAAGGTCACATCAGTGTGTTTGCCGTCGGCAGAGAGGTTCTGCACGATCATGTCGACATTGATGTTCGCGTCGGCCAAGGGGCCGAAGATGCTGGCCGCTACGCCAGGTTTATCGGCCACCTTCAAGATTGTGACCTTCGCCTCGTCCTTTGCGTAGGCGATTCCGCTGACAACCTGGCTCTCCACGATCTCTTCCTCGTCACAAACTATAGTGCCGACGTCTTGCCACCCTCGTTCGGGGCGGACCGGCTGCAACATCTCCGGGTCTGAGAAGCTCGAGAGGACGCGGGTGCGCATGCGGTGCACCATCGCCAGCTCGACCGAGCGGGTCTGTAGCACCTTGGAGCCGAGCGATGCCATCTCCAGCATCTCCTCGTAGGAGATCCGAGGCAAACGCCTGGCCGCCGGTACAATTCGCGGGTCGGTGGTGTAGACCCCGTCGACGTCCGTGTAAATGTCACAAACGTCGGCGCCAAGCGCGATGGCCATAGCAACGGCGCTGGTGTCAGATCCGCCGCGGCCCAGGGTGGAAATGCGATTGCGTTTCGGCTCGAGCCCCTGGAAGCCAGTGATAACGGCCACCTCACCCTGCTCCAGCCTCTCCCGAATGCGGTCAGCACGGATCTCCGTGATTCGGGCCGCCCCATGAGCGCTGTCGGTAAGGATTGGGATCTGCCACCCCTGCCAAGAGCGAGCGGGGATACCCATCGACTGTAGGACGATCGCCAGCAAGCCAGCCGTGATCTGCTCTCCGGCGGAGACGACGGCGTCGTATTCCCGGGCGTCATGGATAAGCGACGCCTCTCGCACCCAGGCGACGAGCTGGTTGGTGTGTCCAGCCATGGCGGAGACGACGACGGCCACTTGGTTCTTGGCGTCGTACTCCCGTTTGACGTGCCGGGCCACGTTGCGGATGCGATCGATGTTGGCGACGGACGTGCCGCCAAATTTCATCACTACGACTGCCATGCGTCTTCCCGTTGCACCGAAGCATCGCGCTCAGTGCCGCTCAAGCGGTACGGAGGCAAGCTGATCGGAGGTTCTCCTTGTTTGTAGCTGACTGGCCCGAACGGACCGTACTCATAACGATAACGCACCAGGGCTGCAACCAAAGCGAGGTGGACTTGACATTGGTTACAAGAATGGCGCGATATGCCCGGCATGAGTAGCGGCACGATGAGCCAAGTCACTCTGGATCCTCAGGAAATCGATCGCTTCGCCCAATTGGCGGGGAAGTGGTGGGATCCGGAAGGTGAATTTCGGCCGCTGCACAAGATCGGTCCGGCCCGGCTTTCCTTCATCCGTTCGCACCTCGTTCACCATTTCGGCCTGCCGGAGAGCTCCGCGAAATCTCTCTCCGGCCTCTCTATTCTGGATGTGGGATGCGGCGGCGGGTTGATCTCCGAGCCGCTGGCCCGGCTGGGGGCTCGCGTTACTGGGATCGACCCCGCAAAGGAGAACATCGCGGCAGCCATTCGCCATGCGGAGCCCCAGGGCCTCGACATCGACTACCGCGCCTGCCGGGTCGAGGATCTTGTAGACGAGCAGAGGCAGTTCGACGCGGTGGTTTGCCTGGAGGTCATTGAGCATGTCCCCGACCCCCAGGCATTCATTGCGGCATGTGCTGCACTGGTGAGGCCGGGCGGGATCTTTATCGCGTCGACGATCAACCGTACGCTGAAGGCATATGCACTGGCGATCATCGGCGCCGAATACATCCTGCGGTGGCTTCCGGTTGGCACGCATCAGTGGGACCGCCTCGTCACGCCTGACGAGCTGGCGCGATATTGTACGAGCGCAGGGTTGCAGCAGCCCACATTCGAGGGGCTGATCTATAACCCATTAACCGGTCGCTGGACGTTGGGCGCGGATATCGACGTCAACTACATGGCAGCGGCGGCAAAGCCAGCACCGGCATCGCACTGAGCCGGTGCCAGACGTTCTTGCTTAATACAGCGTTACTGCAGGCCGCGTTTCTTGAGCCACTCCTGCATCATCGTGATCTCAGCCTCCTGGGCTTTGATGATCTCGCCGGCGAGCTTCCGGATTTCCGGGTCCTTGCCGTACTGCAGGACGATGCGCGCCATATCGACAGCGCCTTGATGGTGCGGGATCATACCTCGGACGAAGTCCACGTCCGCGTCGCCAGTGAACTCGATTTCCATTCCGGCGTGCATCTTTGCGTTGGCCTCGGCGTAGGCCTTGGAGACCTCGTTCACCGTGCCTTTGATGGGCAAGGCGGAGTGTGAGCCATGACCGTGGCCATGCTCCGTGCTGTGCATGCTCGCTTCGCCATGTCCATGGCCTCCGTGCGAGTCCGCCGACTGCGCCGCAGCAGGAGCAGCGGTTGCAGCGAATGCGATCGCGAAGATCGTCGCAAGTGATGGAAGATAGCTCTTCATCGGAAGTGTCCTGAATTGGTTGACCTTGGCCGTCCGGAATGTGCGCAAACCACGAATGCGCAACCCGGACTGTGTTTCTTCGACTTGCGCGATCAGCCGATCTGGGGTGGTCGAGGAAGTACGTCGGGAATAACCCCCTTGAGGATGGCATTGGGGGCGGAATAGGCGACTGGCCGGCCCTGGTTTTCGATCAGATACTCTCCGGTCACGTCGAAAACCGGGTGGCAGAAGTAGCTGCAGTCGGGACAGAACTCATGGAGCTTTGCGCAATTGCTTTCCGGCCAACAGGCTTCGTGGGAGCTGTTTTCACCGAATGCCCCGAGAGCGGCGATGGGCAGCTCATCGCCATGGTGATGAGGATGAGCATGCTTGGAACCACCGTGAACAAACGACTGATTGGCAAGAGCCTGCGGAAGCACCACGTGCGCCAACGGGGAAGCGATAGCGAGCATAACCATCAGGACTATGGTCAACGCTTGCGCCCACACAGACCGTGCCTTTCCGCCGACCAGCATGCAATCCAATTACTCTGCCATGAGGTGGGCTGATGAAATCACAGATAATCGTCAACTTTCAGGCCGCGAATTCACAAGGCTGTCACCCGCCTGCAAGGGTTCTCACTGCTGAGCCAACTGCAACACGCGGTGCACCATCGCGCTTTCCGGGCGCGTCAGTTCGTCGACCACCGTGAAATGATTGGCGTTCGGAATGACGACGCACTCAGCCTTC
>QGVC01000019.1 GCA_003242645.1 Pseudomonadota bacterium | reverse complement strand
AGAAATACCGCATTCCGGCGGATGCGAGCGTAGTGCGGACTTCGGCAGCCAAGAAGCTGGACAGCAAGGCAACAAGAGCGACGCAAGAGGCTTAGCTCTCCTTTCAACTTCCTTTTCACGGGAGTGGAGTTCTCCGTGCCTCAAGACCCGACGGCGACCAGAGAGCCCCAACAAGGCGAACACGCGCAGCTCCTGAAGCTTGCTCTCGAGGTTGCGCCGATCGTGGTCTTCTTCGTCGTGAACAGCTACAGCGGCATATTCTGGGGGACGGGTGCGTTCATGGCCGCGACCGCGGTTTCGCTCATCGCCTCGCGCAGCGTGCTCGGACGCATACCGGTCATGCCGTTCGTATCCGGTATCTTCGTCCTGGCTTTCGGAGCGCTGACTCTCATTCTGCAGGACGCTCTGTTCATCAAGCTGAAGCCGACGATCGTCAACGCGCTGTTTTCGATCATTCTCTTCGGCGGCTTGTTATTCGGCCAGCCTCTCCTGCATCATTTGATGGGCGACATGTTCCAGCTGACAAAGCGGGGCTGGACCGTTCTGACCTTCCGGTGGGCCTGCTTCTTTGCTTTCCTAGCCTGTCTTAACGAGATCGTCTGGCGGAACTTCTCCGAAAGCTTTTGGATAAGCTTCAAGCTTTGGGGAATCATGCCGCTCACGATGATTTTTGCCCTCGCGCAGCTCGGCGTATTGAAGCGGCACGCCGTGCAAGAGGCGCGTTGATCAGTCCACAAGAAGTGGCGACACGGTTCGTCTAGAACGCGAATTCATTTTTGCACCTCACTCAACAATCATTATCTGGACACAGATTGTCCAGTATGCTGCCTTCTCACGTGCCGGGGGCTTTAGCGAATCAGGCATTTGGCGGCTCATGCCGCGGAAAGGTTGTGGGCGAAAGAATGGCTCGGGTAAAGAACAACTTGGATGAACTCGAAAAGACAGATCAGCTCGAACGATCGGCAATTCATCTCTTACATCGTGCGAGCCAGTGCGCCAGCGACGTGTTTCAGGCTGAGATCGACGGAGAGCTCACTCCACGCCAGTACGCCATTCTGTTGACCGTGGCGCAGAACGAAGGGCTGAGCCAGACAGACCTCGTCGAGCGGACGGGGATCGACCGGTCGACCTTAGCCGATGTTATCCGGCGCATGATCAAGAAGGGCCTCTTACAGCGCCGCCGGACCCGCGAGGATGCCCGCGCTTATGCCGTGAAGCTGACCGAAGAAGGCTGGCGTGTTCTAAGACAGACAGAGCCGCTCGCCCGGCGTGCCGATGAGAAGGTGCTATCAGTGCTCTCAGTCGTTGACCGGGAACGGTTCCTCAAAGGGCTGAGGGAGATCATCCGCTCGGTGAATGTCGGTGAGGCCGAGCAAGCCAAGTCAGCTTGAGACCTCTGCTGGAACTTTCATTGAAGGCGATGCCGCATCGCGCACTAAGCGGTGCGGCTGCGCAGCCAGCCTGTCTCCCAGCCGATCAAGGCCTTCTTCCGCGTGAGCCCCCAATGGTAGCCGCCAAGGTTGCCGTCGCCGCGGACCACGCGATGGCAAGGCACGACGAACGACAGCGGGTTGCGCCCGACCGCTGATCCGACTGCACGTGTGGCTGTCGGGCAACCGATGTGACGGGCTATGTCCGCGTAGCTCACAACGCGGCCCATAGGAATCTTGAGCAACGTTTCCCAAACCCGGATTTCGAAGTCCGTCCCAATCAGGATAATCCGCACGGGCTGCTCAGGATTCCACTTCGAGACATCGAAGATCCGTTGGAAATGGGGCAGCGTTCGTTCAGGCGCTTCGACGTAATGGGCGCGAGGCCAGCGCCGCATCATATCAGCCAATGCTTCCGCCCGGGTCTGCCCGGCATCCTCATTGACGAACGCCAGCCCGGCCACGCCCCGGCTCGTAACCATGATCAGCGCATCGCCGAATGGCGATGGGTGGAAACCGTAAGCGAGCTCGAGACCTTCCCCGCGCCGCTTGAACTCGCCCGGGGTCATAGCTTCGTGGCTGACGAACAAGTCGTGCAACCGGCTTGCGCCGGATAACCCCACTTGGTGGGCGCACTCGAGCACACTGGCAGATTCCGTCAGCAGCCGTCTGGCATGATCAGCGGTGATAGCCTGCACGAATTCCTTTGGGCTCAAGCCGCACCAACGCTTGAAAAGCTTCTGGCAATACACGGGGCTGAGGCCAAGATGGCGGGCGAGTCGGTCGAGATCCGGTTGCTCTTCCCAATGTTCCGAGAGGAACGCGATGGCGCGTCGAACGATGACGTAATCGCGAGCCGCTTCCTCCTGCTCACGAGCGGTCGGTCGGGTTTCAAGCTGCTGCAACATGGCTAGCCTGCATTCCACTCCGTCGATCGTGCCAGGAGATAGCGCCCCGGCGACCTGCCGACGACCCGATTCTTGGCATGAGGACGGCGCAAGCCTCAGATTCGCGCCCCGCGTGCCTCGATCAAGGCTCCTTTCAAGGCAGAGGCAAAATCCCGCCGCTCATCATCGGTGAGGAACTGTCCGAACAGGAGCTCGCGACCATGTCCGGTAACGCGTAGCTCTGTGCGCCCATCCGGCCATTCGCGAAGGAGCACGCGGGCCCAGAACGGGTTGAACTCGAAGCTCTCGCGGCGACCGTTCGGGTGGACACGCGTGACAACAAGCTGTTCTCGCGTCACGTCAACAAGCTCGAATAGCCGGCCAGCCCGATAGTTCAGCTTGAAAGCAATATAGAGCAGGAGAACGTCGAGGCCGAGGAACCCGAATACCGGCCACGCGCCCATGGACAAGAAGACCATGCCGAGCACGAAGCTGGAGCAGCCGACAATCGCCATCAGGATCATGAAGCCCGTCGGGCTCAGCGAACGGTGCTGGGTAAGAATTGCGTGGAATCCCGAATCGGGTTGCGTATGGAGGGTATTCTCGGCCATGACTTCCTGACCTTACGCCACTCTCCTCGGATAACTATGGACGCCAAGCCGAAGTTCTCTTCTTTGCGCCGGGCTGGGCCTCGTCCGGCCCAAAGCCCGCATCGTGCGAAGCTCAAACCCGCCGTCGTCCATGAGATCTTTCGCCGGTTTGCAGCGGCCAATCCCGAGCCGAAAAGCGAGCTGGAGTATCATAACCCATATACCCTACTCGTTGCCGTGGTTCTCTCGGCGCAGGCGACCGACGCCGGAGTGAACAAGGCAACGCGCTCACTGTTCAAGATCGCCGATACGCCGGAGAAAATGCTCGCCCTTGGCGAGGAGCGTCTGCGTGAGGCGATCAAATCGATCGGATTGTACCGTAACAAGGCCAAGAACGTCATAGCCCTGTCGGAGAAATTGGTTCGCGAGCACGGAGGCCAGGTTCCGCGGGATCGTGAGTCGTTGGAAAAACTTCCGGGTGTCGGGCGCAAGTCGGCGAATGTCGTTCTGAACGTCGCCTTCGGCGAGCCGACGATGGCTGTGGACACGCATGTCTTTCGCGTCGCGAGGCGTATTGGGCTCGCGGACGGTCCAACGCCTCTCGCGGTGGAGCAGCAGCTCTTGAAGATCGTTCCGCCCGAGTACGCCAGGCACGCTCATCACTGGCTCATTCTGCACGGGCGCTATGTCTGCAAAGCCAAGAAGCCGGAGTGTCCGCGTTGCCTGATAAATGACCTTTGTCTCTACGAGCCCAAAACGTTGCCATCAGAGCTAAGATTATCAGGCAATGCGAGCGCGCCCGGCGCTTCTGGCGTGGCAGGAACTGATGCCGGTAAAGGCTCATCGTCGAAGCTGAGGCGAAAATCCTGAGTCATGTGCAACATGGCGCGTTCTGCCAGCGCTGTGATCGTCAGCAGCGGATTCACGCCGAGCGACCGGGGTATCACCGAGCCATCCATCACATACAATCCCGGAAACACGTCGTTAGAGCCAGCCCCAGGCCTGCCGTCGAACACTTGCCCTTTATGATTGACCACTCCCTCATTGCGGTCGCGCCCCATGGCGCAACCACCGAGCGGGTGTGCCGTCGCTGGTTGGTGGCCCATCAAGGTGCTTGAGAGCGGGTTCTTAACGTACTGCCCCCCAACCTCGGTGACGAGCTTGGAAAGGATGGCATCCAGTTTCTGATAGACCGGCTCGTCCTTCGCTGTGGGCCAAGAGACGGTCACCCGCTCGCCATCCAGAACCAGACGCCCGCCGGAGCTGTCGTGGGAGACTGCGAAGAATGTCTGCAAACGCGAGAACGGGCCCTTGTAGACCCCGCTGATGAGGCTTTGCACGGCTCCCAGGAGCCGCCCGTTCGGCATGAACAACACCGGCAATATCGGTGCGAGAGCAGAGGGGAGGACGCCTTCTTGTACCGTTAGCTCGTTGGCGAGGTCGGTGCCATCCCGCAGCTCGATCTGGCCTGAGACGCAGGCGCCAATACACGCGTCGAGCGCAACACGCGGTGGATGACCGACGCCCACTGCATTTATCGGCTGCCGTGCTCCGTAGCCGAAGGCGATGATGTCTCCGTTCGCAGAAAATCGCTCGCCCAGCCGTGGTGACAGCGGTAGCCCGTCAGCTTGCGATCGAAGGAGGATTTCCGTCGAGCCGAGCGTGCCGGCAGCGAGGATGACCATGTCGGCCGACATAGTCAGCTGGACGTCGCCGTTACCCTTATCGAGACGGGCAATGCGCACGTGCCACAGTCCATCGCTATCGCGGGCAAGCGACAAGACCTTCGCTTCGGTAAAGAGATGAGCACCGTGGCGCACCGCATCGGGCAGGTAGGTCAGGGCGACCGTGTTCTTGGCGCCCAAATTGCAGCCGCCGCAGCAGTCTCCGCATCGGGTGCACGCCGGCTGGGCGATGCCGGCGACATTCACCGCTTCCTCAAAGTTGACGACTACGGGCGCTGCGACCGGCTCGACCCCAAGCGTTCGGCCTGCCGTCGCTAACGCCTGGAACTTGGTGTGCTCAGCTGCCCTAGGATCGCGCGCCGGGCGGAGCCAGCGCCGGGCACGACGAAAACCTTCTGCGAGAAGGCCGTCTTGTGCGATCTGGCCGGGCCAGATCGCGTCGGCGAAGACACGCGGATCGGGTTCCAAGGCGACACCCGCATTCACCAGCGATCCGCCGCCCAGCCCGCACCCGACGAGCACGTGCATGTCCTCGCCGAGCCGGAAATCATAAAGGGCAGTTTCGCGGCCCATATTCATCCGCTTTCCCCTTACCTGCAGCTCATTGCGCAGGTCGGGAAAGCGTTTCGGGAACTCGCCTGTCAGGAACTCACGGCCACGCTCGAGGACGGCAACGCGTTTGCCCGCGCGAGCAAGGCGTGATGCTGCAACGCCGCCGCCGTAGCCGGAACCCACAATGATCACATCGTACCGGTCCTGTCTGAAATCGAGATTGCGAGCAAGCCGCGCCATTTTGTTTCCTCAGTCAGAGGACCTCGTGAAAGCAGTTCAGCCGTCTGAATAGACAAACGTCGGTCCCTTGTCCGCTTCTTCAGTAGAACGACGTGAAGAATTGCTCGTAATATCAACGGAAGATGTAGGGCACCTCGTAACGTAGCGAGCTGTCCGCTAGGGAGGGTGGCGGTGCAGGAAACTTTGCACTTCGAACTGCGGCCAGGGCTGCCTCGTCAAGCACGCGCCGTCCACTTGACTGCAAAATGTGCGCCTCCTGCACTTCGCCAAATCGGTTCACAGTGAAGCCGATCCGAACTGTTCCGCGAACACCAGCGGTCGCGCGCGGCTTGTTCCGCGCCAACGTCTCGATCAGCGCCTTGGCGTACTCGTTGGCGACTCCCGCGCTGGCTACGGCAGCTTGTTGCCCTGGGGTCTCGACAATGTCGATGCCGCGGGCCGCAGCTCCTCCTTCCTCGGCGGCTACGCTGGCCTCGGATGGCTTGGATGGAGCAGCCGATTCGGGCTCGGAAGCCTCCTCAGTCTTGCGATTTGGATCGGTTTCGGATTCCCGGTTGTCCGGCCTTTCTGGCTCCTTGTCGGCGATTGCCAGGGCAACTTCTGATGGCTCGTCCGGCTCCTCGTGCTCTCTTGCATCTGGGATGACCAGGTCAGGCTTTGGACCGGCTGCATTCTCTTCTTGGTCGGACTCGCTTGGCTTCTGATCGGCCGTTGCCATGCTGGCTTGAGTCGGATCTTGGGAGCCTTCTGTCACGTGAACTGAGCTGTCGCGTGTTGCACGACCCACTTCCACCGCTGCGAGTCTGCTTTCCAGAGCTTCCGCGGACACGATGTCCACGCCTATGGCCTCGAATTCTGTTCCACCGGCGCCGACCAGCCGGAGGCCCGGAATCCAGGTTACGAGCAACAAAATCAATGCGTGTGCCGCCAAGGCCGCACCAAGACTGATGGACCAAAGCCGGCGCTGAGCAGACTTCGGGAGGCCCTCGATGGCCGAGAAGTCGATCGAAACGGGATCAGGCGCTGGCGGCAGCTGCATCATCTCTTGCTTGCCGTCAGCGGGTTGGAGGCTCGGGTCGCTCATCCCCGGTTCCGGAACAGTCCTACGTCAGCCTGCCGAAAACAATTATACCAACGTCAGCTCAATGTCCCATTGCTGGACAACGTGTACGCGAGTGGTCTGCTCACATGAACGCCAGTCGCCGTACCTCACCTGAGGCAGCCAGAGCGCAATCTCAGGGACGATGATGATCAGCACTAGGCCGAGAAGCTGGAGGCCAAAATACAGACACCGCTAGCTAATTCCCGCCGCTCATGCCCGGCGAGTACGTCGCGGCGAGTTGTTTCGCCGCCTCGTGCATAATCGGCACGAACGAAAGGGCGTCTTGCAGCGAAACGCGGGATTCCGGGGCAGAGACTGCAATGCCCCCGACTACCTGCCCCGATGCCGTGATGACCGGGACCGATACACAGACGACGCCGTCGATGAATTCCTGATCGTCGATCCCAATTCGCGTCCGGTTGATGCGCTCCAGCGCCTCGGCCAGCTTGGCGGGATCGGTGATCGTCCGGCTTGTAAAAGGTGTAAGTGGCATGCTCGCGATTACCGCGGCGCGTTCGTGAGCGGGTAGCAGTGCCAGCAGGAGCTTGCCGATTGCGGTGCAGTGCGCGGGCACCCGGCTTCCCGCCTCGAACCGCAACGCGAGCGGCCATTTCGACTCCACGCGGTCGAGGTAGACCACCTCCGAGCCCACGAGAACACCGAAGTTGCATGTCTCGCCAGTTTTCTCGGAAACCGAGCGGAGCACAGCGTGTCGGAGGCTTCGCGGAGCGGCAGCCCCCAGGGTAGTGAGAGCCAGCGAAATCATTCGCGGTCCCTCGATCAGGCCCCGCTTCAGCGGCTCCTTCTCGAGAAAGCCCATCTCCACCAGCATGGTCGTAATGCGATGGGCCGTCGGCTTTGTGAGCCCGCAGACGCGGACGAGCTCGGCCATCGTTATCGGCCGCTTGGCGGAGGCGACAGCCTCGAGGATTGCGAAGGCTTTTCCCATGGCGCCCAGCTGCGCCGCAGCGCTCGATGCCGCGCGCCCCGAAGCTTTACTGTCGCGCTCGGTCGACGCTCCGCGCAGGCTGGTATCGGTGCTCTCGGTCATGATAGGAGCCTTTGTCTGCTACTTGGCGAACTATGCGGCGGGAACGGTATGCAATCAACGCGACTGAGCGAACGTCAGGCGTAAGTCCTGACCGGGCAGGGCTTGGCTTCCACTAGGTTCGGATGCATACAGTCTAACGGAATACATCATTCTTCATTGCGCCGCCTCACATCCGCTGTTCGCGCCTAGACATTCTGGAGGTCATCACAATTTAGTTCCCGAATCTTGATCCCCCGAACATCAAGCTTTACGTTCCGCGCGACCCAGTCTCTCCTTCCCAAGCTTAGGATCCCTCACATGTCGAACAGCGCCTTGTTCTCTCCTGCGCGCCTGAACGGCCTTGATCTTCCTAACCGCATCGTCGTCTCCCCCATGTGCCAGTACTCGGCAATCGACGGCTCCGCCACCGACTGGCACATGATGCATCTCGGGATGCTATCGAATTCGGGGGCCGGTCTGCTTATCATCGAGGCCACCGGCGTTGAGCCAGCGGGCCGGATCACGCCAGGGTGCCTGGGCCTCTACTCAGACGAGAACGAGCAGGCCCTGAGGCGGGTGGTTGATGCCTGCCGCAAGTACGGCTCCGCGAAGATCGGCATTCAGCTTGGGCATGCGGGACGCAAAGCCTCGACACATCGGCCTTGGGAAGGCACTCCTCCCGGCGGCCCGCTGAAAGAGGGCGCGTGGCAGACCAAGGCTCCCTCGGCCATCCCGTTCAATCAGGGTTGGCATGTGCCGAAGGCTTTAACCCCGCAGGAGATCGAGGAGCTGATCGAAGCCTTCGCTGCGGCCGCGCGCCGGGCGGACAGGATTGGCCTCGATTTGATCGAGCTGCACGGCGCTCACGGCTATCTCATCAACGAGTTCCTCTCGCCGCTTTCGAACAAGCGGGAGGACGAATGGGGTGGCAGCATCGAGAACCGTATGCGGTTCGCGCTTGAGGTCTTCAAAGCGGTGCGCGCGGTATGGCCGCGGCAGAAGCCACTCGGGATGCGCATCTCCGCGGTGGAGTGGGTCGATGGCGGCTGGTCGATTGAGGACTCCATCGAGCTCGCTAAGCGGCTCAAAGACTTAGGCTGCGATTTCATCGACGTTTCTTCTGGCGGCAACGATCCGAATGCGCGCGTTCCGGTCGGCCCGGGCTATCAGGTTCCCTTCGCTGAGCAGATCAAGAAGGCCGTCGGCATCCCCGTGATGACCGTCGGCATGATCACTGAAGCTCGGCAGGCGGAGAGCATCATCGCCGAGGGTAAGGCCGATTTCGTCGCGATTGCCCGCGCTTTCCTAGACAACCCCCACTGGGCTTGGCACGCAGCCTACAAGCTCGGCGCCGAGCCGAGGCTGCCGAGCCAATACCTGCGGGTTGGACCTCAGGTATGGCCGCCTGCTAAACAGTACGCGGCGTCAGCCTGATGCAACACGACAGTAGCGGAAGCTCATGCCCTAAGAGAGTCGGGATGAACTAAAGGCTGGCAGAGGCGCGAGCTTCCTGCACGGGGCGTAATTGAACACTGGAAAGAGCACTCATGTACGAGAATCTCAGCCTCTACATCGACGGCAAGTTCACCTCGGGTAGCAGCGGCGTCACATCCGACGTCATCAATCCGGCGAATGACGCCGTTCTCGCCAAGCTACCGCACGCCAAGAAGGCCGAGCTCGATGCGGCGCTGGCCGCGGCCGACAAGGGCTTCAAGGAGTGGAAGCGCGTATCGGCTTACGAAAGGGCGAAGATCCTCCGCAAGGCTGCCGATCTCGTTCGTGAGCGGACGGAGGACATCGCCAAGGTGCTCACGCAGGAGCAGGGCAAGATCCTGCTCGAGGCGCGGCTTGAGGTTCAGGGCGCGGCCGACATCATCGACTGGTTCGCCGAGGAAGGCCGCCGCGCCTACGGCCGCATCATTCCGGCTCGCGCCGAGGGCGTGCGCAACATGGTCATCATGGAGCCGGTGGGGCCAGTAGCGGGCTTCGCGCCGTGGAACTTCCCGGTGACGCAGGCCGTGCGCAAGATTGCGGCGGCGCTGGCCGCGGGCTGCTCGATCATCATCAAGTGCCCTGAGGAGACGCCGGGCTCACCACTCGGCTTGGTGCGCTGCTTCCATGACGCGGGCGTTCCGCCGGGTGTCATCAACCTGGTCTATGGCACCCCGGCGGAAATCTCCGAGTACCTCATCCCGTCGCCGATCATTCGCAAGATCTCGTTCACCGGCTCGGTGCCCGTCGGCAAGCACCTCAACGCGCTTGCGGCGAGCCACATGAAGCGGGCCACCATGGAGCTCGGCGGCCATGCGCCTGTGCTCGTCTACGACGACGTGGATGTGGACCACGTGGCCAAGCTGATGGTGGCGATGAAGTACCGCAACGCCGGCCAGGTCTGCATCTCGCCAACGCGCTTCTTCCTGCAGGAGAAGATCTACGACAAGTTCGTGGCGCAGTTCACAGACCTCGCCAAGGACATCAAGGTCGGCGACGGTATGGACCCCACGAGCAAGATGGGCCCGCTTGCCAACGCGCGGCGCGTGAACGCCATCGAGCAGTTCGTGCAGGATGCGGTGGAGAAAGGCGCCAAGGTGGCCACCGGGGGCAAACGCATCGGCAACCAGGGCAACTTCTTCGAGCCGACCGTGCTGACCGACGTGCCCGACAATGCCCGCATCATGAACGAGGAGCCGTTCGGCCCGGTCGCCGTAATGCTGCGCTTCAAGGATACGGAGGAGGTCCTGCCGCGGGCCAACAAGCTGCCCTACGGCCTTGCCAGCTACGCCTTCACGCGGAACGGCAAAATTGCCACGCAGATTGCGGACGCGCTCGAGAGCGGCATGGTCACCATCAACCACCACGGCCTTGCGCTGCCCGAGACGCCGTTCGGCGGCATCAAGGACTCCGGCTTCGGCCACGAGGGCGGCACCGAGGGCTTGCTCGTTTACATGCAGCCGAAGTTTGTGAGCTATATGGGGTAAGACGCGGATTAGCCGCGTAGGAAATGCAAGAGGCAGGTCCAATGGGCCTGCCTCAGCATTTTCTGGGAAATGCGAGCTGAAATCTTGCCGCCTGCCCGACGAGGCGAAATTCGATCCGTCTACGGATTTTCTAATCCCAACGCCACCCTGAACCGGTGAGCGATGGTGCCGCCGTCCTTTTCGGGAAGGCGCCAGGGGTCCTCGGACAGCGCGATCTTTGCCACGGCGAATGCGGGGCCTGGGCCGTGGAAAAGGAACTCGGCCAGCTCGTCGACCTTCCCTTGCTCCGTCACCAGCATCGTGCGCTCGATGCCAAATCCGCGAGCCACGGCGCAGAGGTCGACTTTGTTGCCGGTGAGGCCGGACTGGCGGCCGGTTTCGCCGAAATGCTCGTTGTCGAGCACGAGGATGGTGAGGTTCTGCGGATTTTGGTCGGCAACGACGCCAAGGGAGCCGATCCCCATAAGCATCTCGCCATCGCCTGTGATAGCCAGCACGCGGCGCGAGGGCTGCGCGAGCGCGACGCCAAGGGCCGTCGGCACCGCGAGGCCCATGCCACCCCAGGAGTAAAGATACTCAGGGCTGTCGCCTGCGGCGAAGCAGTCCCACGTCGGGCTGCCGAGGCCGGGAATGACGAGTGTATTGCCGCGGCGCTTCAGCAACTCGGCGACGAAGGGGCGGCGCTGGATCTTGTTCGATCCGGATGCAGCGGTAGCGTCCGTGCTCATTTCTGTCCGAACCCCTTAGCGCCGATTACACGCTGGCTGACGAGAACGGCCGCGGAGAGCCGCCCGTGGAAGGCAAGGTCGGCGGCTGCCGCAAAGGTCTCGCCAACCTCATCCGCCTTGTCGACCGGAAAGCACTTAACCCCCATCGCTTCCAGCGCCGGGCGCGCGCCCTGGCCCATCGGCACCTGCCATGGATTGAACTCGCCCCACTGGCCGCGCATGGTCACCAGCATCAGGCAAGGCGCCCGGAATGCGGCGGGAAGCCCAAGAGCGTTGATGCAGTTTCCGACGCCCGAGGATTGCATGGCGACCATGGCTCGCTCGCCGCCGAGCCAGCAGCCGGTGGCGATGCCGATGCCTTCCTCCTCGGTCGTGAGCGTTATGAGCCGGTGGGCCGGATCGGCCTTCACCATATTGAGGAGCTGCGTGAGTCCCCCGTCGGGAATGGTGCAAACGGTACGGATGTTTCGCGCCTTCATCTCGCGAAAGACATCCGCCGACCAGTGTTCGGAAGAAGCCATGTGACAAACGCTCTGCAGGGGCAACTAGAAGCGGAGAGGTATGGATTAGCTCATCCACGCCTCTCCGGGTCAAGACCCGCTGGCGAGCGGCAACTATTCGCGGACTGCAGCGCTCGTGGCCGAAGCCGAGTGCACACGCGGCTCGGGATGAACGTCCGAGGGCCGCTTGCGCAGGCCGTAGAGGAGAACGGCACCCTCGATGTCCCCCGGCTGCAGGGTGCGGAACTTCTCCTGGTACTTGAAGTGCATCAGCTGACCGCCCGACTCCGGATGGTCGAGCCCGATAGCATGGCCGATCTCATGGGCGGCGGTGTACCGGATGTCATAGACATCCAGGTTGCCATCGAAGCCGATCTTCCACCGCTGCTCGGGATTGAGGCAGATGATCGAGCGTTCGATCGCGCGCCGGTCCCTATCCCCAGGCTTGTAGGAAACGTTCGTGAATGCGCGGCCGAACGGTTCGAGTTGGGCGCCAATGAGGATGCCAGCGCGGCTCGGGTCATCGATCTCGATGAACCGAATGTTGGCAACGGACTCCCACATATCGAAGGCGGCACGTACTTCGTTGCGGAAGTCGTTCCAATCGAGGTTCGATTTCTCGAGGATGGGATCGATCGGCCCGATTGAACGGCAGTTAATTGCGCCGGGGGTCTCCGTTCTGGCTCGGACATAGGCGTAGGTCACATGGGTGACCTTGGGTTCACCTTGCCATGCGGGCCAGACGACATACTCGCCATCGAGCTTCAGGAGGCGGAACCCGAACAGGCCTTGCGCGTTAACGCCAGTGAAAGTCGCAACCAGGGTCGAGATCGATAAGAGGACGAGTAGCCTCCTCATTGGTCCCCCAGGGTTGTGAAAAGAGTTGGCGCCTTGGCAAGCAGTGCCGAGGCGTTTAAGTGCGCCTGCATAATAGGCCGTACAACAAATCCTAGAGTTGAGAGCTGGCTCGGGTCAATCGCGCGGCGGGTTTCAGCGACTGACCGTCGCGTTTTGGTGCGCGCGGACGCAGACGGCGAAGCATCAGCTGCATCGCACGCGCAACTAGTGTTCGCGGCGCTAAGCCGCAAGCCGCTCCAGCTCTTCGAGGATGGCGCTGCCCATCTCAGAGGTGCCCACCAGCCGCATATTCGGTTGCATGATGTCGCCCGTGCGCAGGCCGCGCGACAGCGTGTTGGAGATCGCCTGATCGAGCAGGTCCGCCTCCCGGCCCATGTCGAACGAGTAGCGCAGGGCCATGCCGAAGCTGGCGATGCTGGCGATTGGATTGGCCTTGTTCTGGCCGGCAATGTCAGGCGCGGAGCCATGAACCGGCTCATAGAGGGCCTTGCGACGGCCATTCTCGTCCGGCGCACCAAGCGAAGCAGAGGGTAACATTCCCAGCGAGCCCGTGAGCATTGCAGCTTCGTCGGAGAGGATGTCGCCGAACAGGTTATCGCAGACGATCACGTCGAACTGCTTGGGATTGCGCACGAGCTGCATGGCGCAGTTGTCCGCAAGGATGTGGTGCAGCTCGACCCCTTGCCCGTACTTCTTGTGCGTCTCGGTAACCACCTGGTGCCAAAGGACGCCCGTCTTCATCACGTTCCGCTTCTCGGCGGAGTGCACCTTGCCCTTGCGCTTGCGGGCGAGGTCGAAGGCGACGAGCGCGATGCGCTCGATCTCGTGCGTCGTATAAACGGTGGTGTCGACGGCGCGCTTCTCGCCGTTCTCCAACGTGACGATCTCTTTCGGCTCGCCGAAGTAGGTGCCGCCGGTCAGCTCGCGCAGGATAAGGATATCCAGGCCTTCCACGTACTCGCGCTTTAGCGTCGATGCCTCGGCCAACGCCGGATAGCAGATGGCCGGCCGCAGGTTGGCAAAGAGGTCGAGCTCTCGCCTCAAGCGAAGAAGGCCGGCTTCGGGACGGATGTCGTAAGGAACGTTGTCCCACTTCGGGCCGCCAACCGCGCCGAACAGAACGGCATCAGCTTGCTTGGCCTTTGCCAGCGCCTCGTCCGTCAGCGGGACGCCGTACTTGTCGATGGCTGCGCCGCCGACGAGGTCGGTTGTTACCTCGAACTTGGCTTTGCTCTTCTTGTTGAAGAAGGCGAGCAAACGCTCGACCTCGGCCATCACCTCGACGCCAATTCCATCGCCGGGCAGCAGCAGCAGATTGTACGTGGACATTCGCGCGTATCCGTCTCCTGGGAGGTTTCCGCGCGATTGCTAGCTCGCTGCAGCGACAGGCGCAAGCCGTGCATTTCTTGAGCAACAAAAAGCCCTCCCTGCCAGCAGGGAGGGCCAAGGTCAAACGCTTCGGCTCAATCAGGTGATGTGCGCGCCGCGCGTCTCGACGTAGACAGCGTAGAGCGACTGGCTCGCCGTCATGAAAAGACGATTGCGCTTGCTGCCGCCGAAGCAAACGTTCGGGCAACTTTCGGGAACCCGAATTTGGCCGATCCGCGTGCCATCAGGCGCGAAGATGTGGACGCCATCGTAGCCGTCGCCGACCCAGCCGGCGCTCGACCAGATATTGCCGTCCTCATCGCAGCGAATGCCGTCGGCGAATCCGGTCTTGCCGTCCCACTCCATGCTGGCGAACGTCCTTGGGTTCTTCAGCTTTGTGCCATCGACGTCGTACACCCAGATCTGGCTCTTCGCCTCTGGATAATGCGTGATCCCAGTGTCGGCGACGTAGAGCTTCTTGTAATCGGGTGAAAAGCACAGCCCGTTCGGCTTGAAGGGCTCGTCCGCCACTTTCGTGATCTCGCCCGTCTGGGCGTCGATTCGGTAAATGGCCTCCTTCTGGATCGGGCTCACACTGCTGGCGCTTTCAGGCAGTCGGTTGCCCTCGTACTCCATCAGCGAGCCATAGCCGGGATCGGTGAACCAGATGGAGCCATCATCAGGATGCACGACGGCGTCGTTGGGTGCGTTGAGCTCCTTGCCGTCATATTTGTCCGCCAGCACCGTTACCTTGCCGTTGTGCTCGTAACGAACGACCTTACGTGTACCGTGCTGGCAGGCGATCTGCCGGCCTTCGAAATCGAACGTATTGCCGTTGCTGTTGCCCGCGGGATAGCGGAAACGGCGGCTCACATGGCCATCCTCCTCGAGCCAGCGCAGGTTCTCGTCGTTGGGAATATCGCTCCAGACAAGATAGCGTCCGACGCCGCTCCACGCTGGCCCCTCGGCCCACAGCGTGCCGGTGTAGAGCCGCATGATAGGCGTGTTGCCGAGCTTGGCCTTGAAGCGCTTGTCGAGAACCACGACGTCCGGATCTGGATATCGAATCGGCGGTGCATCTGGGCCAAAGTTCCGAGCGAACGCTTCCTTCGACATGGAGGTCAGCGCCGCCAAGCCGGCCGCTGCAGTGAGAAAGCCGCGACGGCTTAATTCGAGGTGGCGCTCTTCCCGCGTGCGAATCGGTTTGGCAAGATCGATGAACTTGTGAAGCTGGACACGAGACATGGCCCGGTTTCCTCCGAAATATGATTTGTTTGTTGCGATCAGGCTGCTGACGAGCCCTCCCGGCTTCCACTCGGTTCTCGAGCGTCCCCGCACACCGGCCGAGTTCCGTCAGCACATGCTACGTGCCGCGCCCCGGCAAGACATGCCGCCGATGCGAGGTAGATTGCATTACAGCACATCAACCGCGGCTTGTGCAGGCGCTTGGCCCTCGACAAAGTAGGCCTTTGGACAATTCAGGGAGCCGTTTCGATGCAGGTCGGTAATCTCGTCGTGGAGCTGGAAGAGCTCGTCTCGCGCATTCCAGACGGCGCCAGTTTGGCGATCCCGGCGGAGTATTCGGGGTGCGCTGCCGAGGCGGTAAGAGCGCTCATTCGCCGTGGCTGTCGCAATCTGCATCTGATCGCTGTTCCGACGGGCGGCTTCATGGCCGATTGGCTGATCGGCGCAGGATGCGTGTCCAGCGTTGAAGCGGCCGCCATGACGCTCGGCGAGCTCGGAACCCCGCCGCGTTTTTCGGCCGCTATTCGTGAGGGCCGGATACGAATGAAGGATTCGACCTGCCCTGCGATTCATGCGGGGCTGCAGGCGGCGGAGAAAGGAATCCCCTTCATCCCGCTCCGGGGCATCCTGGGTTCGGATCTCCTGCGGTATCGTTCGGACTGGAAAGTGATCAACAATCCGTTCGCCGAGGGTGACGATCCCATTGTGATCCTGCCTGCTATCCGCCCTGACGTGGCGCTGATCCATGCGCGCGCAGCCGACCGTCACGGCAATGTATGGATCGGGGTTCGCCGTGAAATGATGCTGATGGCGCATGCGGCCCAGGCGACACTGGTCACGGTCGAGCGTATCGAGGACACGGATTTCCTAGCCGACGACGCGATGGCGGCCGGTACGATCCCCGCTCTCTATATCTCCGCGCTATCGGTAGTTCCCGGTGGTGCTCGCCCTATCGGTCTGGCAGGTGCCTATGGGCCTGACACGGCGGAGCTGGCGGAGTACGCGAGAGCGGCGAGAACCGAAGAGGGCTTCCAACGCTGGGCAGACAGGACAATTTACGGGAAGGTGCCGGCATGAGCTCGATTGAGCTGGACGGCGTCAGCCGCGCGGAAATCATGATTGGCGCCATCACCCGCATGTTGCAGGGACTGCGGCATGTTGCGGTGGGTGCCAGCTCGCCCATTCCCGGTTCCGCCGCGCTGCTGGCGCGCGCTCTTTCTGGCGGGAAGCTGCGCGTCTCTCTTCTCGGTAGCCGGAAGCACAATGCCTTCACGGATGGCGGCCGCGAGCTGTTCGATTGCGCAGCCCAGGGCCGAATAGACGCGTTCTTCTTGTCGGGCGGTCAGATCGACGGCTCGGGCAACATCAACCTTGTAGGCTTGGGCGATTATCCGCGAAGCCAAGTGCGTTTTCCGGGCTCGTTCGGCTCAGCTTATCTCTATCACTTGGTTCCGCGCGTGATTCTTTTCCGGGAGGAGCATTCTCCGCGCACGCTGGTGCCGAAAGTCGACTTTATCAGCGCTGCGGGAGCATCACCCGAAAACGTGTATCGGCCTGGCGGGCCATATGCGCTCGTCACCGGCCTTTGCGTCTTCATGTTCGACAAGGAAAAGCGGCAATTCCGGCTGCAGAGCGTCCATCCCGGCGTGACGAGCGCGGATGTAAGGGAGGCGACGGGCTTCGACTACATCGCCCTCGAGACGGTGCCGACCACGGAACCACTTTCGTCTGACGAGCTCACCTTGCTCCGCACCGAAGTTGCGAGGCAAGTGGCGGAAACATATCCAGCCTTTGCTGCAAAGACTTGGGGTGTTGTCGAAAGCGGATAATCGGTAACCTGATAATAACCAAGTCTGGGCATGATACGGCCACTTTGCTGCTATGGGGGACCCGTGTCATGCGTCATCTTCTTTTCGAGGCCCGTCCTCGTCGTTTTGCTTATCGTTTCCCCGGCTATAGGAAACTTCATCAGATTTTCTCGCGGCTCGCCGGATGCGTCGCGCTTTGTTTCGGCATAACCGGCTGTGCGGTTTCGGCAGCTCCTCCGCCGCAGAAGAGTGTTGCGGTGCCAAAGAAAGCGATTTCCATACCAAGGCCACCCGCGAAGCTGCTTGCCCGCGAGCCGGCTCCGAAATGCACCTCAAACGGGGAGTCGGCGAAAGTTGCCGCGTCAGCTCCGGACGCGAATGGCAATGGCGCCAACTCAACTGAAAGCGCGCCGTCAATAGAGCAACTTACGGAATCGCTCAGCCGCCGCGAACGCGAGCGCGACTGCTACCGCGATGCGGAATATCGCGTTCGAACCAAGCTCTCGAAGCTGCAAACGTCCGTCCGCGAAACATTGAGAGCCGTCGACGAGCTGAACAAGTCCAGCGAGAACTGATCAAGGCCCATTCTGCTAGGCGCTATTGCACAATCGATGTCCTTGCTTTCTCATGCTCGGGGAGGAAGAGCGAGGGAAAGGCATGCAGATCTTCAAGAATCCAGCGCGTGAACGCCTGCAGAATGGCGAGCTTGCACTTGGGATTGGGCTGCGCCAGGCGCGAACCGTCGACATTGCGCCGGCAATGAAAGCGGCCGGGTTCGACTGGCTGTTCATAGATCTCGAGCACGGATCGATGGGGCTCGACACAGCTGTGCAGATTTCGGTCGCGGCGCTGGCGGCCGGGATTTCACCCATCGTTCGCGTCCCAAAGGGCCGCTATGATCTTGCAACACGGGCGCTCGATGGCGGTGCATTTGGCATCGTCATGCCGCATGTCGACACGGCCGATGAAGCACGGGAGATCGTCAGCCAATTGAAGTATCCGCCGGTCGGGCATCGCTCGATTGCGGGGGCCATGCCGCAAGTCGGTTTTCAGAGCGTTCCAATTGCCGACGCGATCGCGGCGGTGAACAGCAACATGCTCATCGTGGCGATGCTCGAAACGCCTGAGGCGATCGCCAACGCGGACGCCATTGCCGCTGTGCCGGGTATCGATGTCCTCCTGATCGGCACCAACGACCTGACCTGTGAAATGGGCATCGCCGGCGCTCTAATGCACGAACGCGTCGCTGAAGCCTACCAAACAATGGTGGCGGCGTGCCGGAAACACGGCAAATGGGCCGGCATGGGAGGCGTCTACTCGGAGGAGGGTCTGCGTCGCTACATTGAAATTGGCGCTCAGATGATCCTCTGCGGCAGCGACTTGAGTTTGCTCATGAGCGCTGGATCCGTTCGCACGAAGTTCTTGCGAGAGCTCGGGTAGCTGAGCACGTTAAAGGCTCAACTACTCTCACTGCGCCGCCGCGAGAGCGCCTCGATCGCGTCCGCGAGGTGCTCATCGGTGATGTTGTAGGCCCCGCGGGCAACGCGGATTTTGTGGGCCTCACGCAGCACGTCCACATGCGTGTAGCCCGTCGGCGGCTCGAACTTGTAGCAAGCGAGTTCGAGCAACTGGCCCAGGGGATCGCGGAAATAGAGCGAGTACATGAACCCGCGATCCACCTCGCCGGAGTTGGCGAACCCGCGCTCGCGCAGCCGTGCCGCTGCCTGCGTATAGGTCGCGCGGGAGACCGTGAATGCAATGTGGTGGACGTTGCCGACGTTGGTTGGGTTCGGCGTGCGATCCGGCTTCCAGGATTCGTTGGTGAAAACCGTTATCAGCCGCCCGTCGCCGGGGTCGAAGTAGAGGTGGTTCTGGTCCGGCGCGTCGAGGTTCGGCTGCTCGAAAACGAGCGGCATGCCGAGCACGCCCTCCCAAAAGTCAATGGAGGTCTGGCGATCAGCTCCGACAAGCGTGATGTGATGCACGCCCTGAGTTTGCACGCGGGTCATCCTTTTGCTCCGCAGCTTTGATCCGCAGCTCCCAGCCGATAACGGCAAATTGCTTAACGTTAGGTGGCGCTGCCGCGCTGTTCGGCCTCGAATTCGCGCTCGAGGCTTCGCTCGAGGTCAACGAGATCCTGAGGCAGCGGCATGCCATACGCCTTGAGCTCGTTCAACTTGCGCATGATCACGAGATAGATTTCGTGGCGGTCATCGGGACGCCTCTCGTTTTCCAGCTGGGTGAGCAGGAGGCCGAGCTCCGCCTGGATGTCTTCAAAGGCCATGGTCGCACCATCATCCGATCTGCCCCCCACTTCAGACTAAACCACGAACCGTCGCGAATCGCACCAATAGGGGCGTGCCGAGCCACTCAATGGGCAGCCATCGCGAGGCTAGTTCCCTGGCCAACGCCGATGCACATGGTGCACAGCGCTCGCCGTGCCTTACGCTCCTTGAGCTCCAGCGCCGCCGTGAGCACCAGGCGAGCTCCCGACATGCCAAACGGGTGGCCGAGCGCGATGGCGCCGCCGTTCGGATTGAGGTGCTCTGCATCATCCAGAATGCCGAGCTGGCGGACTACGGCCAGCGCCTGACGTGAGCCGCGAGATCGTCAGGCCGTATGCTGGACAGGCTACCACCGTAACGTCCGATCGGCGTTCTTTGGCCGGCTACGAGATAGGCTGGTCGCATGGATTGACTC
>QGVC01000018.1 GCA_003242645.1 Pseudomonadota bacterium | reverse complement strand
CCGTGCTGGCCGGGGCGGCTGTCGCGCTTGTTGATGGGGCTCTTAGGACGGCCCCAGATGTTCTCACCGAGGCGGCGATCGATCTTGTACTTCGCGCTAATGCGCTTCGTCATTTTCGTGGCACTCCAAAATCTAGCGCAATGGCTGTGGAGCGCCCCCTCCTCTGCCCGGCTCGCCCGGGCCGACAGGCAACGACCACTTCGGACCGCTGCCACGGGTGCGCAAATCAAATGCGGGCCACCGAGGCCCGCGGAAGCTTCCATAACCAGAATAGAGCAACCCGTCAACGACTTGGGCGCTCTGGAGGTCAGGCTTTTGGCCTCACTTCTTGACCGGCGCCGGAGCCTGAGCCGCCTTCGACTGCTCGCTCTTCGGCTCAGTGGCAATGTAAGCGGCAATCAGCTCCTTCACCTTCTTACGCTGCTCGTCGGTGCAGGTATAAGCCTCTTCCTTGTCCGGCTCTTCGATGACGACTTCCTTCCCGCCTTCCGTCTTCTCGACCAGCTTGATCTTGCCGGTCAGCAGCATCACGGTCGTGAGGTGCAGCTGGTTGATGTAGATGATCTGCTGCTCGGTCCACTTGCCCTTGGCTTCCTCGCGCCGCATCAGCGAGCGGTAGTTGGCGACCTGGTCCTCCGGGAGCTCGCAAATCTGCGCGTGCGCGGTCAGCCGACCGACCTTGATGACCTCGCGCGCGACATCCATCGGAATTTCGACCTTGCTCCGGTCCTTCTTGTCGATCAGGACCGAGGTCCCGTCCGGCTTCGTGAACTTGGCCGGCGTGAGCGCCCACGCGTAGTTCATGAACGCCCTGACGGCACGATCACTGAGCTCTTGCGCGCTTGCAGGTGCGAGATTGAGCATCAGCGCGACGAGCACGAACCCTACAGCTCGCATCCCAGCGGTCCAGATCTTGCGCATTTATCAATCCTTGAAATCTGCCCACGTCGTTGCGGCCCGCAACAATTCCGTCCTCCCACAGCATTGTGCGGTGGTTCGGCTCGAAAGTAGGCATAATCAAGGCACTTTAGGATGGTGTTTTGCGGCCCGCGCCTTTGCCATGAGCAAGCGTGGCCACGATGCCACGCAGGGTCCGGACCTCCTGCTCGGTGGCGTCCATGCGAGAGAACATCGACTTGATGTTGCGCATCACCACCTGACGCCGATGCGGCGGGTTGAAAAATCCGAGCCTGGCAAGCTCGGACTCGAGATGATCGAAGAAGCCGTAGAGCTCCTCCTTGGTGGCCGGACGGGAACCGCGCGTGTTGAGACCTGGCCTTAATTCAGACTCGTAAGGCGTTACACGGCCAAGGGTACCCCGCCTCGTCTCTTTGAGCCATTCGTAGCTCACGAGCAGGACGGCCTGGGCAAGGTTGAGCGAGGCGAAACGCGGATTGACCGGCACCATGACGATAGCGTCCGCCATGGCAACCTCGTCCGTCTCAAGGCCCGACCGCTCCGGACCGAAGATGATTCCACAGCGCTGCCCTAGCTCCGTGCGCCTGTGAATTTCCTGAGCCGCCTGCTCCGGCGTGAGCACCGGCTTTGCGAGATCGCGTTGCCGCGCCGTTGTGGCGCAGACGAAATTCAGGTCGGCAATAGCTTCAGCCAAGCTCCCAGTTGCCTTTGCCGCGTCGATGATGAAGTTCGCACCGGCAGCCGCGGCGCGAGCCTTTTCGTTTGGCCAGCCGTCGCGTGGCTCGACGAGCCGTAAGTCGTCGAGCCCAAAGTTCGCCATGGCGCGGGCGGCCATGCCGATGTTGTCCGCGAGCTGTGGTCGCACCAGGATCAGCGCCGGGCTCGGCAGCGCATCCTCGTCGATTCCGGCGAGCTGCTTTGGCCGCGGGTCCTCGAGCTTCTTCAATCGCCGAATGACCCGGCGGGCCAGAAACCAATACTCCTCCCCGGCCCACGTTTTCGCCAGCTCATCGAGAGACCGGAAGACAACCGGTGGCAATGGTCCGCCGGGCTCCAGCTTCAGGCCGCTATCGGCGAACCTGATGGACGAGAAGCGCCTGCAATACTGGTCGAAGGTCGCCAGACCCTCCTTTTCGGTCCACTTCCGGCAGCCCTGGCAGTACGCCTCTGCGGCTACGCAGGCTTCATCGGCACAGAACGTGATAGCGGCGCGGACCTCAACCTGGGAAAGCAGCGGCTCGGCGAGTTGGCACGCGGCTTCCACCCCCTCGTGATAGGCCGTGCTCACGATCTCGGCGACAGTGAGTTCGGTCGACTCCACCGTGGGCGCCTGAGTCTTTGGGTGCTTTGGGTTGACGGCGCGCATCGTCCGGGCCTGCTGTCCTCATGTAATGGTCGACCGACGGCAATACTCGCGTAACGAACGCCGAAGGGGAGGGCAACAGTTCTGGCTGATAGACTCGAAAAGGGCACGCGTCAGTAGATCAGCAGATCTGACTGAGAGCTCCGCCAGCGACAATCCGAAATCGGCTGCACCTGGCCAGCCAACGTTTCATCCGAGAGATCCAGCACGTGTTCGTAGAAGGCACACAATAAGGCTTTGAACTTCTCAAGGCGTTCGTCATCGCCGCGCCCAACCGTGAGTTCGACCAATATCGGAACCCGGGCCTGGAGAAGCGACCCCATCCCCTCGAGCACGGACAGCTCGTGGCCCTCCACGTCGATTTTCACCAGCGCCACCTCCTCGGGCGCGACGTCCTGCTGCCTCAGCACTTCGTCGAGCGTAACGGCGTCTACTGTGATAGTCTGTGTGGCGTTGATGCGTGCGCTGCCCTCAACGGAGTGAGCGCCGTAGTTCTTGCGGTGACGCGCGAGCATGAGATGACCATTCGTGTTGCTCACCGCAGCCTCTATAGCATGCACACGCTGCTCGAAGCCGTTCAGAGCGACATTGCGCTTCAATATTGCAAAGTTGTGGGGATCCGGCTCTGCGGCAATGACCTTCGAGAAAACGCCTGACTTAAGGGCATAGACAGCCAGTGCACCTATGTTGGCGCCAACATCGATGAACATACCGCCGGCGCGTAAGGCCCCCGCAGATCGCAGCACCTCAAGCGCGGTTTCCAGCTCGCGGCGCTGCCAACATTTTCCGCGCATAAGCTTCAGTGCGATCTTGTCATCGCGGGGATCAACGTAGAGTGCATGGTCGCCAAACGGGACAAGACAGAGCGTTCCTGGTGCCAGGTGGCGATCAAGCAAAGCACGGAGCGCAAGGCCACGTAGTCGCGGCGTTGATGCGAGCAGCCCCGTCGCGCCCGTGATGGCACGCGCGACCAGCCGGCGACGTCTTTTGCGCCAGAACTCGCGATCCAGCACTCGACGACTGTAATGCACGAAGCTTCCGTGGTGATTATGATCGTGCAATCAACTTTCGTAGGCCGCTTTGGTTCGATTGCGCGGGCACATTAAACGGGTATTGGTAACGCGCACCGTCAGTAAACAGAGCAAATCCTCGTGCATTGTTGGCTGCCAAATCTCGATCAAACCAATGGAAGCGACTTCGCGGATTGGAAGCTGTCCAGGAGCACCTTTCGAACCGTTGCCTGGCACCTTGGGACGTCCCGCCCCAAGCCACTTGGATTCCCGCGCCGTTCCGTCTATGACCCCGGGCGACAGGCACCGGCCGACAGCCGGCGCCGCCAAGTCTTTAGAAGCCCGCGCGATCTGGTGAGAACGACATGAAGAAGATCAAGGTCACAGGAACCGTCGTCGAGCTCGACGGCGACGAGATGACTCGCATCATCTGGAAGCTCATCAAGGAGAAGCTCATCTACCCCTACCTTGATGTGAATCTCGAGTACTACGACCTCGGCATCGAGAACCGGGACCGCACCAACGACCAAGTCACGATCGACGCGGCGCACGCCATCAAGAAGCACGGCGTCGGCGTAAAATGCGCCACCATCACGCCGGATGAAGCGCGGGTGAAGGAATTCGGCCTCAAGCAGATGTGGAAGTCGCCGAACGGCACCATCCGTAACATCCTCGGCGGCGTCATCTTCCGCGAGCCCATCATCTGCAAGAACATCCCGCGGCTGGTGCCGGGCTGGACGCAGCCGATCATCATCGGGCGTCATGCCTTCGGCGACCAATACCGCGCCACCGACTTCAAGTTCCCAGGCAAGGGCAAGCTGACGATCAAGTTCGAAGGAGAGGATGGCACCGTCATCGAGCGCGAGGTCTTCAACGCGCCGGGCTCGGGCGTTGCCTTAGCAATGTACAACCTCGATGACTCCATCCGGGATTTCGCGCGCGCCTCGTTCAACTACGCCCTCGCGCGGAATTATCCCCTCTACCTCTCGACCAAGAACACCATCCTCAAGGAGTACGACGGCCGCTTCAAGGACATCTTCCAGGAGATCTACGAAAACGAGTTCAAGGCGGAGTTCGAGAAGCGCGGCCTCACCTACGAGCACCGTCTGATCGACGACATGGTCGCCTCGGCGCTGAAGTGGTCGGGCGGCTACGTCTGGGCCTGTAAGAACTATGATGGCGACGTGCAGTCCGACTCGGTGGCCCAGGGCTTCGGCTCGCTCGGTCTCATGACGAGCGTCCTGATGACGCCCGATGGCAAGACCGTAGAGGCCGAGGCGGCTCACGGCACGGTGACGCGTCACTACCGCGAGTATCAGAAGGGCAGAGAGACCTCCACCAACTCGATCGCTTCGATCTTCGCCTGGACCCGCGGACTCGCCCACCGCGCCAAGCTCGATGACAACCCCGAGCTCGCGAACTTCGCGCAGACGCTGGAGCGGGTCTGCATCGAGACCGTCGAGGCCGGCTACATGACGAAGGACCTCGCACTCCTCGTCGGCGCCGACCAGAAGTGGCTCTCGACCACCGGCTTCCTCGACAAGGTCGAAGAGAACCTGCGGAAGGCTATGGGGGCCTGAGGCGTTCGCGCCTCAGAATGAACCCCTTGGGCGCTTCCGAGGCGCCCAAGGGCCAATGCCCGAACCGCCGTTTCGATCAGACAGCGGATCACGCCCATGCCGCGTTGACCTCGCTGCCGCCCGGTGTTGTGATGCGTTGCAAAACTCCATCGAGCGAGGCCATCGAGCGAGGCTCCACCCATGACAACGACCGCTTCTGATCCTGTCGTCATCGTCTCAGCCGCGCGGACACCTATCGGCAGCTTTCAGGGTGCGTTCGCAAGCCTTTCTGCTCCGGAGCTTGGCGCTATTGCCGTCAAGGCTGCCGTCGAGCGGGCGGGCGTCGAGCCCGATGAAATCAGCGAGGTCCTGATGGGCTGTGTGCTACCGGCGGGCCAGGGCCAAGCTCCCGCACGGCAGGCCTCCCGCGGCGCCGGATTGCCCGACCATGTGCCCTGCACGACCGTCAACAAGATGTGCGGGTCCGGCATGAAGACAGTCATGATGGCTTACGAGAGCCTGCATGCCCGGCCAAACGACATCATCTTGGCTGGCGGCATGGAGAGCATGACGAATGCCCCGTATCTCCTCCCCAAGATGCGCTCCGGCCAACGCCTCGGCCATGGGCAGGTTTACGACCACATGTTCTTAGACGGCCTTGAGGACGCTTACGACAAAGGTCGGCTGATGGGCACGTTCGCGGAGGATACGGCACAGGCTTATCAGTTCACGCGTGAAGCGCAGGATGCCTTTGCGCTCGAGAGCCTGAAGCGGGCGCGGAAAGCCAACGAGGACGGATCGTTCGCAAAGGAAATCGTGCCCGTAACAGTGAAGGGGCGGAAAGGCTCGACCGAGGTGGCCCGCGACGAGCAGCCCTTCACTGCCGATCCCGAGAAGATCCCGCATCTCAAGCCTGCGTTCCGCGAAGGCGGCACGGTCACGCCGGCCAACTCCAGCTCCATTTCCGACGGGGCGGCTGCTCTCATCCTGATGCGCGAAAGCGAGGCGAAGCGGCGCAAGCTCCAGCCCCTTGCGCGCATCGTGGGCACGGCGACGCACGCCCAGGCGCCGGCATGGTTCACGACGGCCCCTATCGGCGCCATCGCGAAGCTGCTCGAAGCGGTCGGCTGGCGCGCGCACGACGTCGGCCTCTATGAGATCAACGAAGCCTTTGCCGTGGTGACCATGGCAGCCATGCGGGACCTCGATCTCCCACACGACAAGGTGAACGTGCATGGCGGCGCGTGCGCGCTTGGGCATCCGATTGGCGCATCCGGTGCGCGCATCATCGTCACGCTCTTGTCCGCGATGGAGAAGTACGGCGAGACGAAAGGCGTTGCCGCTCTATGTATCGGCGGCGGCGAGGCAACCGCGATCGCCGTGGAACGGGTGCATTGACCTGCAGACCGCCGAGCGGTGATGAGGTTTTCAATCGCTCGGAACATCCGCGGGTGCTGTCGCACACGGCTGCGTGGTTTCCACCTTAACGCGGATGTTCAGAGAGCCTCGTCACCCCGTTTCGGCTGCCACCCGGCGATCTGCGTGGATGCGTAAACAGCTCGTCGGAAATCCTGACCCAGCGGAACGCGAGACGCGTGACGCGGCGCAATTCAAATCGTGATGCACGTTCTTTCGCGCGTTCTCTTCTTCATCGTGCAACCATCGCATCTTGCGATGCTGCTTACTGGGGCGGGACTGCTCTTGATCCTCTTTCAGCCGAAGGCGGGGCGTCTCGGCAAAGGAATGGCTATTGCGGGCCTTGTTGCGTTGCTCGCGCTGGGTTTCTCCCCGATCGGTCATGCGCTGCTCCTGCCGCTCGAGGAGCGCTTTCCGCGAGGTCCGCTCCCGGACGATCCTGTCGCTGGGATCATCATGCTTGGCGGCTTCGAGGATCCCAGCGTCGGCCGCGCTCGTGGGGCGCTTACGCTCAATGAATCCGCCGAGCGGGTGACCGAGACCGTCTTACTGGCACGGCGATTCCCTGAAGCCAAAGTGGTGTTCACCGGCGGAGATGCCAGTCTCATCCTGCCGGGTGAAAGTGCCGCTCCGGCGGTCGCAGAGTTTCTCAAAGCTGCTGGAGTAGCGCCAGACCGCATCGTGCTCGAAGGAAAGTCACGGAATACGCATGAGAACGCAGTGTTTCTCCGCGATCTGCTCAAACCTCAGCCTACCGAAAAGTGGGTGCTTGTGACATCGGCCTGGCACATGCCGCGAGCCGTCGGCGCGTTCCGGCAGGCCGGTTTTCACGTGCTCCCATGGCCTGTCGATTACCGGACGCGAGGCGCTAACGATCTGATGATGCCTTTCGATAAGATGACCGAAGGATTGCGCCGGACCGACATGGCCGTTCGCGAGTGGATAGGCCTCGTCGCCTATCGCCTGATGGGGAGATCAAACGCGCTGTTCCCAGCACCGTCAGACGTGCGTTGATCGTCTGGGCTACTTGGGCTTGACCAGCACCGGCGACTCCGCGGCAGGTTTCGGCTGGAGCTCTTTGACGAGATCGAAAGTCTTGCAGCCCTTCTCCGCGAGACGCCGGTTATAGGCTTCAACGATTGCGCGATCGCGGCGGTAGTCGGCATCGGGATCGGCACCACGCTCCGTTCCGCCGAATATGGGCACGACGGCCTTCTGAATGTGCTGCGCCGCTACGGAGCCGCTGCGTGAGATTTCGTAATCGCGGATCTGCAGGATGCGCACAAGCGTACGGCCCGCGAGCTTACGGCAGCTCAGGGCCAGCTCCTCCGGACTCAGGACATACGTGCCATCCGGCTGCAGGCCGGGCTTTACTGCCGAAACGGGCGTTGCTGCTGCGCTCGCACCCGGTGGGGATAGGGCGCCAGAGTCCGCCCCGGCGCATGCTCCAAGCAGCGCGCCGAGAGCAACGACAAGAATGCGCGAAGTGCCGACGACCATCCCCCTCCCCCGACTCAGCCCTGCGTAACGAAGCCATCCACAAAGGGCGCATATGAGGCTAAGCTCACTTCCAGCAGGGATTTCAGCCCCTTATCAACAGTCAATCGAATTTGCCAGGAGATCTCGATGGCGCAGCAGATCAAGGTGAGAGCCAAGGATTTGGTGGCCGCAGCAAGGGCTCAGATCAAGGAGTACACGGCCGAGGAGGCCATACAGCTGGCCTCGCGCCCTGACGTTGTTCTGGTGGACCTCCGCGATCCGCGCGAGCTGGCGCGCGATGGCAGAATCCCGGGCGCATTTCACTGCCCACGCGGAATGCTGGAGTTTTGGATCGATCCTGAAAGCCCCTACTTCAAGCCGATCTTTGGTGAAGACCGGACTTTCATCTTTTTCTGTGCAGGAGGTATGCGCTCAGCGCTGGCGACCAAGACAGCTCAGGATATGGGGCTGAAGCCGGTCGCTCACATCATCGGCGGATTTAACGCGTGGCGCTCCGCCGGCGGACCGATCGAGAAACCGGAATCGAACCGCTAGGCCTTTGCTCTCCCGACAACATCAGTGGATGGAGTGAGAGCTCTCCTGCATCATGTCTCGCAAGAGGTCATCCAAGAGCTGTGTTGCGAGAGCATGCGCTGTCGGCGGATCAAGGTGCTCGGCGAGCAGCCTCATGCCCGCCACGATGGAGGCGCCGGCCTCCTCAATTTCGTCGGCGTCATGAATACGGTGAGACCACATCGCATCGTTCCTCGCCTGTGATGGCTTGTTGAAGTTGAAACGCGTCGTCTCAACTTTTGGATCCGGGCGAGGTTGCGAAGTCGAATACAAATTTAGTTGCGATGGGTAGGCGAAATTCACGCCGAGCGCTCGCGCGCTTTCGTGGACCTTGGATCAATCGAAATAAGTGCTGAATGCGAAAGCAATTTTCCGCCATTAACCAGTTAACGTTCGACTTCTTCTCCAGGATCGCACAGCTCTCGTTACCCGCCAACGATTGTTCCGCCATTAGGATGCAAAACTTGTCCTGTCATGTAGCTCGCATCACTGCTGGCAAGAAATACGTAACAGGGAGCAACTTCGTTAGGCTGCCCAGGCCGCCCCATCGGTGTATTCTTTCCGAAATTCGCTACACCCTCAGCGTCGTAAGATGACGCAACAAGCGGGGTCCAAATCGGCCCTGGCGCGACAGCATTGACGCGAACTCCGCGATCAACAACCGCTTGAGATAGCGATCGGGTGAATGAAACGATTGCTCCACGGGTCGCACTGTAATCCATCAAGTGCGCACTGCCTTTATAGGCAGTCACCGAGGTCGTATTAATAATGCTGGAGCCTTCGCACATGTGCGGCAAAGCTGCCTTGGTCATGTAGAAGTAGCCGAACACATTGCTGCGAAAAGTTCGCTCCAGTTGCTCCGCCGAGATATCTTCCAATCGATCCTCGAGGTGTTGCTCTGCTGCATTGTTGACGAGGATGTCGAGCTTCCCGAAGGCTTCGAGGGTTTGCCGTACCGCGTCTTGGCAAAACTTTTCCTCACCAATGTCGCCTCTGATGGATACGGCTCGCCTGTTCTCAGCCTCAATGAGCTGGACCGTGTCGTCAGCGTCTTTAGTTTCCTCCAAATAGACAAAGGCGACGTCGGCTCCCTCTCGCGCCATAGCGACAGCTACGGCCCGACCGATGCCGCTATCACCGCCAGTGATCAGCACTACCTTATCCGCTAAACGACCACTCCCCTTGAAGCGCGGAAGATATTCCGGCGCGGGATGCATCAGGTGCTCGCGTCCCGGCTGATGCTCTTGTGTGTGCGGCTTGGGTGTTGCTGGCATTGGTCTTGCGCCCGGAAATAACTCTGACGACTTGGGCGCAACCCCTGCGGTCCGCACCAGTTCCCAACCAAAACTTCTGGATTAATTTTCGAAATTTCATTCGGGCCAGCAGGGGAAGGAGCAACCCGTGATTGGGCCGAATACGGGTTCGAGAATACGCGGAGCGAAAACCAGCTTCTCGATTCTTGATGTTAGGCTTCTCGCGACCGTTAACTAAGTCGCCGGTGCTGGCGGAATCCGGCCCCTCGCGAAATGATCGCCGGGCATATCAAGCGTCCAAAGCAGCCCATCCGGAATAGCTTTGAGCACCACGTTGGCACCGAGGGCAGTTGGGACGACGTGCTCGAGGACGTCGCGCCCAAAGCCTCGATGCAACAGAGCCCCGGCAGGTTGGCGGCCGCGCTCACGCCAGACGATCATCAGCCTGGGCTTATCGCCTTTCCCGTGTTCCAGCGACCAAGTGAGATCGACGCGGCCCGAAGACACGGACAGCGCTCCGTGCCGCTCTGCATTGCTGGCAAGCTCGTGCAGCGCAAGGCCAATGTTGAGAATGGCTTCCGGCCGAAGGAAAACATCCGGACCGGAGGCGCGGATCTGTGAATGCCGCGGCCCAAAGGCGGTCCTTTGCACTGCGACCAAATCGCTCAACAAAGCGCCTTCCCAATCATTGCTGATGAGCAGCTCGTGCGAGCGGGAAAGGCTTTGCAGCCGGCCCGAAAACCGCGCTTCGAAATCAGCCAAGTTATCGCTTCGCAGCGCAGTCTGGCGGGCCATTGCTTGGATGATCGCAAGCAAGTTTTTCGATCGGTGCGTCAGCTCGCGCATGACATTCGCGAGGTGCCGATCGTGCTCCTTGCGGGCGGAAATGTCGCGAATTGTGATGGAATAGCTCGATACCGACTTGGGCGAGCAACACACCGGATTGGCGACGATCGCGACCTCCAGGACCTGTCCGATCTTTGTCCGGCAAAAGCTTTCCAGCCGGAGCGTATGCCCCTCTGCCATTGCCGACCGGATACGCTCATAGTCCGCGAGCCCCTCTTCCGCGAAAAGCTCTCGGAGGGGTAATCCGACGGCCTCCGCGGCGGAGTAGTTGAAGGTCTGCTCGGCGCCTGCGTTCCAGGTCGCGATTATTCCGTCGGGCGATACGCTCAGAATGGCCTCGCTCGAGGAAGCTACGATCGCCGCAAGCTGCGCGTTGGCGTTCTCTGCTTCCTTGCGCTCGGTGATATCGATAGCAACGCCCAAAACCGAGGCTGCTTTTCCATCGGGTCCGCGCCGCACAAACGCGCGCCGGTAAAGCCACCGCACTGTGCCGGAGGGCCAAACGACTCTGAACTCCTGCTCGAAGGTATCGCTGGGGCCGCGGATCGCATCGAGGTAAGCCTGCCGGAAACGCGGCTGGTCCTCAGGATGAACAAAGCTCAAGACTTGGTCTGGGTCGCCGGTGAATTCTTCGGGAGTACGGCCGAACAGCCGGTACATGGCCTCGGACCACGTTACGCGATTGGTCGCAAGGTCCCTCTCCCACATGCCCATTTCGGTCGCCGAGAGGGCCAGCGTCATTCGCTCATGGGCAACTCGAAGCTGGTCCTCGGCCAATCTGCGCTGAGCGGATGCCGCTTTCAGGGCGCTCAGAACCTCATCCACTTCGCGCAGGTGCAATGCCAGCGACGGCATGGCTTCGCCTTTGCCGAGAGCCGTGGCAGCAAGCGCTGTCATACGGATCGGCGCGGCAAGCCTTCGGCCGAAATAGAAGGCCAGGAGAAGCGAAAGCGCGAGTAGCGTCGCGCCGGCAGCAGCAAAAAGCTTCCAGGACAAAGCTTGCGGCAACGCCAGCGAAGGAGCGGCGCTTGCAGTGACAAACCAGTTCGCAAGACCCGATCGCGTGATTGCCTGGAGCCTATCGGGTACAGGCTGACTGATAATCTCTACACGCCCCTCGGCCTCCCTGGACCGCAATGCGGCAAGAGATGCAGCATCGAACTGGAAATCCCGCGATTGCACGATGACGCGGCCGCTACTGTCCGCGATGCCTCCGCTCCAGCCCTCCGGCAGCCGGGCTGTCTCGAGGACTTTGGTAAGGGGCGTTGGATCAAGCACGGCGGTGAGGACGCCGCTCGCATCATCGTCCTCCGGGACGGGTACCGCGACTGCGAAAAGGTTTTGCCCCGGCAGCATATCGGAAACGTACGGTCGCTTGGTTCGGATCACCTGCCTGACGGCCTCGGTGTCTGGTGCGGCCGGAAGTGTCTCGCCCCATTCAACCCGCGTATCGACCAAGGGCTCGCCTGACGCGTCAGTGAGCACAATGAATTGGCCGGAGTTCGCACGGACGAGCCGTGTTGCGTGACTGTGAAATCGCTCGTAATCGCCTGCTGCGAGGCTTGGAGAAGCGGCCAAGGTTTCCAGCGAAAGAATTAAGCCGCTGAGCTCGCGATCAACGTCCAGAGTCAGCAAACGGGCGGTCTGAAGGACCTGCCGCTCCAATTGCCGATTCTCGATCGAAATGTAGCCGTGGAGAAGGGCACCAGAAAAAAGCAATATCGGCGCGACGATCGCCAAGCCATATGCCGTGAGATATCCGCCGACTGTCCGCGGCCCGAATTGCCAACGGCAGGCCGCGAGTGCCCCGTTTTCCGACACGGGAATGTAGGCCATTTCCCCCTCTGATCGAGCTTTACCCGGTATTGAGGTAAGTCCCGCGGCGGTCCCCCCCATTTCGGAGCATACGCATAACGGATCCACGCATCCTCGATCCGCGGCGAGGCGATGACTTATAGTCAGTCGCGCACATTGCCGCAGCCTCGCCGGAAATGACGGGATTCGGCTCCCATCCGAACGGGGCCACCCACAGCCCGGCATCGCCCACAACCTGAGCTCCCTCGTCTCGGTGGCGAGGCTCGCCGGTCACGGCATGTCGCGGGAGTGTTACGCGCAATGTCACAGCATTAACCCTCACGCAGCCCGTAACGCGCGACCCCTTTATTGGTTCCATCCTTAATCATTTAAGTTCTTGTGAGCATAATTCGGTTTCACTTCTGCAACAGCACTTCTGCAACACTATAAAAACCGCGTGGAACCGTTTTCGGTTTGTACGCGTTTGGCTAATGCCCCTAGACGTGGACGCAAGCGAAGCGTCCAATGCCTTGACCGCGGTCGCACACCGGCCGCGGTCTTTTGTTGCTCAATTTTGCTGAACCCCGGATGAAGGTAGGCGACCTCTGTCTTCAAAGTGCGAGCCTTAGAACGCGAGGGGCTACCATCGCGTTCCTTCAGCACGTAAGCCCCAGCCCGATCGCCCGGGCGCCAACATCAAGCACGAATACCTCAATGGATCTGATCCGATACAACCAACCTGCCCCCGGGACCGCACCACCGCTTCTGCTCGCTCTGGTCATTGGGCTGATCGTCGCGGTGCTGTATTTTGGCAGGGAGCTTTTTGTGCCGCTCGCGGTAGCCGTGCTGCTGAGCTTTGTACTGACCCCGCTCGTGGCGTTTCTGCGAAAGCTCCGTGTTCCGCGAGTCCCCGCCGTCATGCTGGTGGTTGCACTTGCGTTTTCAATCATCTTCTCGATCGGCGCCATCATGGGTGCTCAGCTGGCGGAGCTCGCTGGTCAGCTGCCCCAATACGAAACGACGCTTCGTCAAAAGATCCGAGATTTGAGGCCGCAGCCCGGTGCACCGGCCGGGGTCTTCGAAAGGGCGACAGACGCGCTCGAGAAGCTAGGTGAAGAGCTGGATCGGGAGCCGCAACGGAGGAGCCCATCCGGATCCGCAACATCGGAGCCTATACCCGTCGAAATCCACCACCCGCCGCCGCGCGCATTGGAGTATTACCAACGAGTTGTCACTCCGCTGCTGGGGCCCACAGCCCAGACCGGACTGATCCTCATCCTGGTCCTCTTCATCCTTCTCCAACGGGAGGAGCTTAGGGACCGGCTGATCCGTGTGTTCGGAGGCGAGGATTTCGAGCGGACAACTGCCGCGATGAGCGATGCCGCTGGCCGTCTCAGCCGTTTATTCCTGACCCTTACCGGGATGAATATTGTCTATGGCGCTGTCATCGCGGCGGTGCTGTGGCTCATTGGAATTCCCAGCCCGATCCTTTGGGGCATTTTGGCGGGGTTGATGCGCTTTGTTCCTTACATTGGATCAATCATCGCAGCGGTTTTCCCGGTGCTCCTCGCCGCAGCTGTCGACCCCGGATGGTCCTTGGTCCTCGTGACGCTACTTGTCTACATTGTCGGCGAGTTCACAATGGGACAGGTGATGGAGCCCTGGCTGCTGGGCAGCTCCACCGGCCTTACGCCCATTGCCGTTATTGCTGCGGCCTCGTTTTGGACATGGCTCTGGGGGCCGATCGGTCTGCTGCTGGCAATTCCGTTGACAGTCTGTCTCATCGTCCTTGGCCGGCACGTGCCCCAGCTCAGCTTCATCTACGTACTACTGAGCGATCAGCCGGCGCTGACGCCGGCCCAGCGCTTCTACCAACGCATGCTGGCTGGCGACATCGACGAGATTACGTTCGAAGCGGAGCAGCTCCTCAAGAAGCAATCGCTCGTGACCTACTACGATGAAGTCGCGCTCCCGGCGCTGGTAATGGCACAGGAGGACACCCGCCGGGGGCGCTTCGACCACAATCGGCTTGCAGCCATGCGCTCATTCGTCGAGGAGCTGATCGATGACCTGAGTGACTTCGAGGTCGAGACGCCGGAAAAGGATGCGGACCCGGAGGCGCCGGAACCGCCACCTGATTTGCCAGTGCTGTCACCTGAACAACTGAGGCCAAGCTGGCAGGTGGCTACCCCGGTGCTATCGATCGGCATCCGCAATCCGCTCGACCGCGCCGCTGCGGCGATGCTGGCCGACCTCGCGACAAAGCACGGGATCGAAACGCGCGTGCTTGGTGCGGAGGACGTCACCCCATCGAAAATTGATGCGCTCGACCTCGGCGGCGCTCAGTTGGCCGTGCTCTCCAATGTCGACGCCGCGCGAGCGCCCGCATACGCGCGCCTGCTGATTCGCCGTTTGAGACGCCGCGCTCCAAATCTCGAATTCGTTTTAGGCGCATGGGGTGAAAGCACGCGTCAATCCAGCGGTGGGCTTGCAGGCGACGAACAATCGGTCCCGCGGGCGACCACGCTGCGGCAAGCGCTCGAGATCATTCTGACGGCTGCACGAGAGGAGCCGCGGCGACCTTCGATCAAGTCGGTGTCGCGGAAGAGATGCAAAGCGCCGCCAATCCCGTCCCGATCGAAAGCTGAGGACCTTCAACGGTTGCCCGCGTACGGGTTTTCACCCTTGCGCAGGTAGAGGCGAATGGGAACGCCCGGGAGGTCAAAGGTCTCGCGAATACCGTTCGTGAGATACCGCAGGTAGGCCTTGGGCAACTCCTCCGGTCGCGAGGCGAAAGCCACAAAGGTTGGCGGACGCGTCGAGACCTGCGTGATATAGCGGATCTTGATCCGCCGCCCTTTGACCGCAGGAGGCGCGTGCCTCTCGACAGCTTCCCGCAGCCAGCGGTTGAGGTCGGATGTCGGCACGCGCCGGTTCCACGTTTCATAGATCTGCAGCACGGCAGCGAGCAGCTTGTCCAGTCCACGCTCCGCCAGAGCCGAGATCGGCACGAGTGGCACGCCGGGAACCTGAGCGAGGTTTTCAGCTGCCGCCTGCCGCAACCTGCTCAGCGATGCCTGCTTCTCAGTAATGAGATCCCACTTGTTGACGGCAATGACGAGCGCGCGGCCTTCCTCGGCCACCAGATTTCCGATCGTCAGATCCTGATGCTCGAACGGGTGCTCGGCGTCGATCATAAGGATGACGACCTCGGCGAACCGGATTGCGCGCAGCGTATCCGCAGTCGCCAGCTTTTCCGCGGTTTCGATCACCCGCGCCTTGCGCCTGAGCCCAGCGGTGTCGATCAGGCTCAGCTTATGCCCACCCCATTCGAAATCGACGGCGATGGCATCCCTCGTCAGACCAGGCTCAGGCCCCGTCAGCATGCGCTCTTCACCGAGCAGCGCGTTGACCAAGGTTGATTTGCCTGTATTCGGACGACCGACAATGGCGACTCGGATTGGTCGGGCAGCTTCGCGTTCCTCCGGTTCTTCCGCGGCGCGCTGAGCCTCTTCGTCCTCGAGCCCCAGTGCGCGAACAATCTCCGCCACGAGTTCTCCGATGCCTTCCCCGTGCTCGGCGGAAATCGCGATGGGCTCGCCGAGGCCGAGCTCGAACGCCTCGTAGACGCCCTCTACGCCTTTGCGGCCCTCACACTTGTTGGCGACCAGGATTGCGGGGCGCCCAGCGCTGCGAACCAGCCGCGCAAAGGCGGTATCAGCAGGCGTCACGCCCTCGCGGGCATCGATGACGAACAGAACCAGATCGGCTTCCTTCAGCGCCTGCTCCGTCAGCCGGGTCATCCGGGCGGCGATGCTTCCGTGTGGCGCCTCCTCCATCCCAGCAGTGTCAACCAAGCGGATCTCGTGACGGCCCAGAGTCGCGGTGCCCTCGCGGCGATCGCGCGTCAGCCCCGGTATCTCCGAGACGAGGGCCGCACGACGACCGATAAGCCGATTGAACAGCGTCGACTTCCCGACGTTGGGGCGGCCGATGATCACAACTCTAGGAATAGACTGCATAAGGAGCGCGCGGAAACTCGACTTCGCAGGCTATCGGCGACCATTGGCGCCTGCGGGAAGATTACGTCAGTTGAAGGCGACCAGACGCGCCTCGTCGGTCAGCACGTACATCCGCCCGCTGGCGACGACCGGCGCGATGTAGATGGGCGAGTTGAGGTTCTGTTGCACTGTCACACGCCCGGTCGCAGGCTCAACGCCGACCAGCTGACCTTTGTTCGACGTGAGCCAGAGGAGGTTGCCGGCCAGCGTGGGGCCTGACCAGGTGCTCGTACCCGGCAGCTTGACCGTCCAGATCACCTTGCCGTCGCGGCGGGTAATCGCGTGCAGCTGACCAGACGTATCGACTACGAAAAGGGTGTCGCCAGCAATCACGGGTGCCTGAGTCCCGGCCACGTTGAGCGACCACAGCCGCTCACCCGACTTGATGTCCGTGGCAACCAGTCGGCCTCCATGACCGACGGCATAGACGACTCCGCCGGCAATGGCAGGCCGCGCTGCGTCGCTCAGCGAAGCAAGCGAGGAAATCGCGCGTGTGCGCGCCAAGCTCTCAGTCCAGACGGGCGTGCCGTCGTCGGCGCGCAGGGCAACCAGCTCTCCGGAAGGATAGGGCACGACGACAACGCCACCTTCCACCGCAGGGCTGGGATTGGAGATGATGCTGGTCCGCTCCGGGATGCCGCGGTACGTCCACAGCTCGCCGCCATCGTATCCGGCCAGGGCATAGACGTGCCCCTCGGTGGTCACGACGAAAACTTTGTCATTGACGGCGGTGGGCGAGGCCCGAACAGGTACGCCGATATTCTTGGTCCAGAGCACTTTGCCGGTCGCCGCATCGAGGGCCACGACCGTGCCAAACCCCGTCGCAACGTAGAGTCGGCCATTTTCGATGGCGAGACCACCGCCGAAGCCGCCTTCCTCGCGCTCGTTTTCCGGTACGAGTGAAACCCGCCAGATGGTCGAACCGCTGGACGCGGACAATGCAGTTACCCGAGCCGTGGCGTCGAGGGTGTAAACTCGGCCCTCGTAAACGACAGGGCTGGCGGTCAGCTTGCCCTTCGCGCTGGAGCCAGTGCCAACGTCCGCGCTCCAGGCCCGTTGTAGCGACCCGTTAAGCGCAAGATGGCCGGGGGAATTGTTGGGTTCGCCACCCGGTTGAGTCCAGTTCTCGTTTGCGCGCGGCGGTGGCAACACAATCGGCCTGTCAGCCGCTGCCAGCTCTGCGCCAAGGTTGTCCCGCGCTTGCATGACCGGGATTCGCTTGCCCGGCAGCGGCTGCTCCTTCTCGGCAAAAGGATTTAGGTCAGTGATCTTGGGCAGACTCGGGAGGCTGCCCCCACAACCGCTCAAGCCGATCGCCACGAGCATGGCGGGCGCTATGATCTGACCCAGCCGCTGCGACCGCTTCCCAACCTCGCCCATCAAATCTCCCCGTCACTGCACCTTGGGCGCTTCCGGGGGCGGCGTGCCGCTTGCCGGCTGCGCGGCTGCTGCCGTTTTCTGGACTTCCGCAGACGTGATCAAACCCATGATTAGGCCGGCGCGCTCACGAACCGACGGAGGGGTCTTCTGGTCTGCGGCCAATTCCAGAAAAATTTGTCTCGCCTCCTCCAAACGCCCGGCGCGAAAAGCCGATAAGCCCAACAGCTCGCGCGCGTTGTGCCTCCAGGCGTTGCCCTCCGCGGTCAAAGGGGTGAGCCGATTCTGCATCTCGGTAAAGTCGGCTGTGTCGACTTTCAACATCGCAATCTGCAACTGCGCGTACTGGCGGAAGAGCTCGTCGACACTGCCATCCCCCGCGATCGCTTCATAAGCAGCGATCGCTTCGTCAGTCTTGCCTGCCGAGGCCGCCTCTCCTGCGAGCTGAAGGCGGGCCAGCGTGGCATAGCCGGAAGGTGCATCTCGCACCATCGCCTCGAACGCCTGCTTCGCCTCGGCGTCCTTGCCCTGCTCCAGAAGTCGTATCGCCGCCTGATAGCGCGCGCCAGCTTCAGCGGCTGCGGCCAAGGTGTGCGCCTCCCACCACTTGTACCCGCCGACGCCGACAACGATCAGAGCTGCGACCGCGAGGACATAAATGCCATACCGGTCCCAGAGCTTCTCCAGTTGCTCACGGCGCACCTCGCTTTCGAGCTCGCGCAGTAATGGGTCGCGGTCGTCAGCCATACTCGGTTCGGCCCTCCTGATGCCAAATCTCTGGATACGAACGCGTACCCAGGCGCCGTAGACATAGCGCAGCGCACATTCCGCGCCAACGCGACGGCTTGCCGGAAGCGGCCGCTCAAGCGAAACTTTTTAACTTCCGCCCCTTGCTGCTATTTCTTTCCGGCGGATTTGCGGCCTTGCTGGAGCAACAATGGTCAATAATCAATACCAGCCGGGGAGCAGAGGCACTCCGATCAGCCAGGCATGGCCGACGAACAGCATGAAGGCGTACAGCGCCACGCCCACCGCGACGACGATGATATCGTTCCCAATCCCACCGCTGCTTGGCCCCGGCTTCGGCGCGACCATCCTTTGCTTCACGGATATCCGGTCGTAGATCGCGTAGGCGAGGAAGCTGCCGAAAAGCAAAATCGAGGCGAGGTCGCCGTTCGCTAGCAAGTGTGCGGTGGCCCAGATTTTTATTCCGGCCAACATGGGGTGCTTGACGGCAGTGCGAATGTGAGACGGCACGAAAGCCGCGACCACCAGGATCAAGGCCGGCAGCATGAGAAGGAACGCGAGGTGGCGCGTCCAAACCGGAGGTATCCAGAGCTCCGGATTCTTGCCCGGCATGACCTGCAGCTTGCCGAAGCCCACGACAATCAGGACCAAACCGGCAAGGGAGATCACCGAGAAGATGGCCCTATAGCCGTTCTGCCCAAATCGCTCGACAAGCCCGTCCCGCAAATCAGGCCTCGTCGGCACGAGGTGGACGAGGAAAAACAGGAGAAGTCCGAGTACGAGCGGAAGCAATTTACCCCCCAATGATTGCCTATTTCGGGCCGGCGTTAACTAGTCATTCAGAATTGTGAACCAGTTTGCCTGGCCTGCCACAACTCCGACTAACCTTTATTCGATTGTGCACATCGGCGCGAGCGTGTTAGTTGGCGCTAGGGACCGGGGAAGGTGTTGGGGGTCCCACGAGTTTCGCGTAGGCTGGGCCGGCGTGGCGGCGGCCTTGGGAGTTCGGTGCGGATGCGCTCCGAGCAGCGCAGCTTTGCGAGGATCCCCAAGCATCGAAACCTGAGTGGGGGTGACGATGGAAAGCAGTCACGAAGGCTTGGTCAAGCGGCTCAATGGTCAAGTCAACGGACTGAACGGGCAAAAAAGTAGTGACGAGTTTGATAACGCCACGCCGAAGACACAACCTTCAGCCCTGGTGGATGAGATCGCGCAAGCGATGAAGATGGGGCGCGAGCACTTTGAGCGCTCCCAATCCATCCTCACAACGACGCACACTAATCCCCTGCCCGCGATGGCACCGCCTCGCAACCTCTTCGACGACGAGGAGGACGATGCGGCGATGCCGATTCCCTCGACTTGG
>QGVC01000310.1 GCA_003242645.1 Pseudomonadota bacterium | reverse complement strand
GTCCCAGAGCGTAATGAATGCGGGAGGGCCAGCAGAAATAAAGTGAGCCTGCCCAGAGAGCAGAGCATCGTTCATCGCCGCCGGGCCGCCAATATTGGCCCAATTGACGCTGAGCTCGATTCCAGCCGCCTTAGCATGTTTTTCCACGAGGCCATGGGTCTTCATCATATGGAGCGGAAGAAACCCGAAGCCACCTGCCCCGAGCGGGACATTGAGCGTCTTGACTTCCGCTGCTGCGGGGAGCGGCGCAATCAGAATAGCCGCTGCGGCTAGACCAAGCAGAACCCTCTTCATGACTTCCCCCAAGTGTTTGTAATTCCGGTCGATCAGAGACGGGACGACAGTCGAGCCCCGACACTGAGCATCGCCTCACGCATTGCGGCGCCTCGCACCCACCGCACCATCGATCGCCCCAAGATTTTCCGCACGAGACGATGTAAAGTCAATATACTGTAAGACAATAATATAGTCGGTCGCACCACTAAGATCTTGAGGCCTTTCGAGTATCTGTTCCGCGAGGCTTCTCCTATACTTCGTCCCTTTCAGGCAGGCGGGATAGATATCGCTACCAGTTCCTCACCGACGTTCTTGAGCTCGGCGACCTTCCAGCACCTTTCTAGGAGCTTTTCTGTTTGGCTGGCCGGGAGAACCAAACCCACCTGATCACGGAATTTCTCCTCGAGTTGCGCGTTCGTCATCGGGCGGGCGAGATTGCCAAGGGAGTGTTCAAGGACTTTCGAGACGACGCGACCGTCCACCAGCTCAACCTCCATCTTCACGCCGTCCTCTGTGACGCTGCTATCAGCTTCTGGAGTGACGCTGTCCCGAACCCGCTTTATATCCGGATCATTCACCGCCTCGTCCGTGTACTCGCTAAGGCCCGCCTTACCTCGGACCAAGCCGACGGCCGTGCCGTGAACCACGGAAAACTTGCCCTCAAGCCCCTTTGTGATGTTGCGCTTCCCGCAGAGATCCATGACCAGCGGGGCCACTCTTATCTTGACCCGCTTTATCATATCGGCGGTCAAGCCGTACTCTTGCTTCAACTGAATAGCGGCATCGATCGACGGGTGGTTGACGATGCCGCAGGGAAACGGCTTGTAAGTATTTACACGGAGATCGAAGTCCTTCCCCAAGCCGGCTGTAAGTTTCGAAAGGTCATATTTTGCCGAAAGCACCGGCGCGAAACCACGCGGCCCCTCGAGCCCGTAAATGCCAGCCGTGAAGCCATTGCTGGCCAAGAGGGCGGCACCATACCCGTTTTGGGCCGCGCGGCCTGGATGCAGCGACTTTGCCATGGACCCAAACATCTCGCGGATTCCCGCTGCCTGGGTTGCGGCCAGCCCAATCGCATGAACCATCTGGGATGAATTGAGGCCCAACAGCTTTCCGATCGCGACCGCGGCGCCGAACACTCCGCACGATCCCGTGCTGTGCCATCCGGCCTCGTAGTGGGCGGGATATGTAGCATTCCCGACGCGGGAAGTGATCTCGAAACCGAGAATGAATGCGTGCACGAAATCACGACCGGAGACGGGATTGACACTCGCGTAGGCGAGGAGAGCTGATGCGACAGGCGAGCTTGCGTGGATGTAGTTTTTCGGCAGCGTGTCGTCGTAGTCGTGGACGTGGGACGTGATGCCATTGATCAGCGCAGCATGCAGCGGATCGGCCTTATCAGCCCGCCCCACGATTGAGGCTGTCGCAGGACCGAAAAAAGGCCTGAAAGTTTGGATCGCAATATCGGCAGCAGGCTCTCGCGCACCGCCGACAGCGCAGCCAACAATGTTGACGATGGCACGCAATGCTTCGTTGCGCACATCGTCCGGTATGTCGTCATAACGACTGCCGACGACGTATTCGGCCACTTCCTTGGTGACGTGCACTGTTAGCCCCTCCGTGCGCTAAGCACTCCTCCCAGGCCGCCAGGCGCGTCAAATCTTGCGCCCAGCTTCCCGCTCCTCGCGGAAAACGTCTGCGGCCACCTTCATCGCGTCGAGCGCCGCAGGCACACCGCAATAGACCATGACCTGAAGCAGAACTTCCTTGATCTCTTCCTTCGTCAGCCCGTTGTTGAGCGCGCCCCGCACATGGAGACGAACCTCGTGGGGCCGGTTGAGCGCTGCCAGCATCGCCAAGTTGATGATGCTGCGTGTTCTCCTGTCGAGCCCGGGACGTCCCCAAAGATCTCCCCAGCACCACTCCGTCACGATCTGCTGGAACTCGCCAGTGAAGTCATCTGCGGACTGGAGGGATCTGTCGACGTGCTCCGATCCCAAGACCTCTCTGCGGATCTTCAGGCCCTTCTGAAATCGCGGCGACGTGGTGTCGATATACTCGGTCATGATCACCTCCTTCGGCATTTGGGTAACGCGCATACTATTGCCAGTCAAGATGATTGTATGAGCCTTTTGCTCGCAAATCGAGAAAGTCCTCGGGCAATTCGCCCCCCCTGCTGATCAGCGACGGAATCGGGTCCTGCCTTGCTCAAACAGTAACAAGGACGTTCATCTGCCAGGTTCGGGTCCGTGCGCCCTGCTCGAGGCGGTATGCCGCCAATGCCTTTGCACCCGCTTTTCTACCCAGGTTTAATCGGATTGATGTGATTGGGAGAGGCGCGCTCTACTCCGGGTATTTGGTCATCCAAAAGCCGTCGAGCTGTTTTGAGTAAACCGAATATCTGCAAACGCAGCGCGTATGAAAGGAATGCCGTCGCCGAACGGCACAATTGCCGTATCGAATAGAAAATAACTGAAAAATAGGCGCGGCTCCTAATAGTTGGAGCCGCGCCCCTGCTTATCTCAATCTCTCGGAATTAGATTGGATTAAATATTCTGCCTCAAATACCGCGACTGAACATCGAAGACCCAGTTGCCGACGTTCCATGAGCCATAGGCGCCCATGCCGCCGGCTGGGTCGGGGCCGGCGTAGACGGGAACGTGCACCAAAGAGAGGCCGTCATAACTGCTGGCCTCCTTCAGCGCTTGGCGCAGAGTCTCCGCGTCATAGCCCCCGAACACGGCTTTCACACCCTTCACCGACGCAGCCATGGCCACGTAGTCGACCTCAACGCTATCGTTCGTCTTGTACTCGTTGCCATACTGAGCAACCTGCAGGCCGGTGATCGCGGCCATGCGGCGATTGTCGAACAGAACGATCATGCCCTTCGCGCCATGCTCGACACCGTCGATCAGGATCTGGGGGTTCATCATGAACGAACCGTCCCCGGTGAACGCGATACCGTAGCGCGGATTATCGGCAATCGCGGACGCGAGCAGCGCGGAAGCCGCAAAGCCCATATAGGATGCTCCGGATTCGGTATATGTCTCGCCCGTCCGATCGTCCTCGACAATCTGGAATCCGTTTGCCTGGACGTCGCCGGCATCGAAGTATTTCACCGCGCCGATCGCTTTGGCGTGGTCAGCAGTGATCTTAATAGCAACCGGCTGAGTCAGCACTGGCCGGCCCCATGCCGCATCGTGCAACGGCGGCGTTTCAAATTGACCCAACTTGAATTCACGCCATTCCTGCTTCTTCTTCGCACAGGCTGCGAGCCATTCAGCCTTGGCTGCCGGATCGATCAAATTGGATCGAGAAATCTCATCGAGCAAACGCTTCGTCACCGCGCCAATGTCGCCCGCCAGGCCGACGGTATTGGCGTAGTGCAACAGATCGCCGAGATCGCCATTGATATTGATGACAGCTTTGGCATTCGGGTAACCAACACCGGAGCAGTCCGCCTGGCAAACGGCTCTGCTGCCGATGGCGATCAGAAGATCAGCGTTCTCCATCGCATAATTGCCAGAGATCGACCCCTTCGATCCGCCGACATGCATGTTCTGCGGATGATCGTCAGGCAGAACGCCGGTCGAGCCGGGAGAAAGAACAACAGCCGCCCCAATGCGCTCGGCAAGCTTACGCACCCATTCGTCCTGCCCGCGCGTACCACCTCCGGCCTTGATCACAGGGCGTTTCGATTCAGCGATGCGCCGAATGGCTTCCTGATAGCTTTCCTCGTCCGCAACGGCCGTGGCGGGGATACGCTGCCGCCCAGGCAGCGTCACCAGATTGAGCTCTGTCAGCTCGGGCTGCGTGTTGAGAGGTAGAAGAATGTAAAAGGGGCCGGCCTTATACGGATGATGCACGCAAAGCGATCCGCGCCGCATGCAGTCGCGAAGCGCCGCCGGAGTGTGCAGCACATACGATTGCCCCATGAGCGCGGTGATCTGGCCAAAGAGCCCCTGCGCCCGCTTGGGGACCTGCTGCATGTTGTAGCCTTCGCCCCAGTACCCACTTACCGTTCCAGGGAAATAAAGGGGTTGAGTTTTGGTGTCGAGGCGCTCCATACAAACAAATAAATAACATGTTCTATTTTGATA
>QGVC01000309.1 GCA_003242645.1 Pseudomonadota bacterium | reverse complement strand
CCGCCTTTGCTCCAGGGCCTTGAGGTCTCGTCGGGTTCCCATCTTGGTCTCCGCGCTGGTGACTGTACCAACCGCTTTGACAAGTAGGAATTGGAAAAGTGTCACCCATTTCGGTGAATCTCAATAGTCATCGCCAGGCTCCTCCGGAGGCAGCTCGGCCAAGAGTTCCTGCGCAAGGGCCGCCGAGCCCAACCGCTCGACCCCAACGATCTTCAATGCCTCGCCAATCAATCTCCACCCTTCGGGTTCGTCCAGCGCGGTCGAGCTGATCACATCAAGCGCTGTATTCGGGTCAACCGGGGAAGAATAGAGCACGTACGCCGTTTGCGCGGTGAGCTGCCGAGAGTGCCAGCAGAGACCTGCGGCTTGCGGTCTCAGTGCGGAGAGCCGATCGTCGACATGATCGCGTTCGGCAATGTCGTTCACCGTGTTGACCAGGTTCCGGCGCATCCTTCTCAGCCGGTGACCAACCATGCACACGTTCACTGCACGCCGCCTCGTAAGCAGAATGGTTCTCCTCGGCGGGTGGCTCTCCCTCTGTAGCGGTTCTCTATTCGCCCAGACCGCGATCGACGACAGCACTCGCATCCAGGGAAGCGTGATCGACGATCACGTGCTCTCCACGATTGGCGGCGGGCGCGCCGTCTCGATGAGCCCGGCACCTGACATGCAGCCCTACCGCGTGGGGATCGGCTGGAACAGCAACCTCATGTGCGGCGACATGGATCTGGAAGTGACGCTGCGCAATCAGCTCAACGGCATCACGGACGGGTTCCAGGCCATCATGAGCGACGTCATTCAAAGCGCCACGGCTGCCGTCGCCTCATTACCTGCACTCATCATCCAGCGCGCCGATCCCGGCCTGTACAACCTGCTCACCAACGGCATCCTGCAGGCGCGTTTGGATTTCGACCGCAGCAAGCTCACGTGCCGTCAGATTGCAGATCGGATGGCCGAGCTCGCGGGCGGCCAGTTGGGCTGGGATCAGTTGGCGGAAGGGTTGGCGCTCAAGAATGCGGTCGCGAGCACCGATGCGGTATCGGCGATCAAAGAGGCCGAGAACAACCGCGGCAACAACGGCGTGCCCTGGATCGGTGGCGACAACGCCGGCGGCCAGGGACAGGAGTCCATCCGAGTCGTGAGCGATGTCACGCGAGCCGGCTACAACCTCTTGAACGGTCGCGCCATCACCGACACCTCGCCGATTGACCCGGCGGCCTGTAACGCCCGTCTCACGTGCGAGGCCTGGTCATCGCCCGATGCCGCATCTGCGTGGGCAGTCCGTGTGCTTGGTGAGACCGAGCATCAAACCTGCGAAGACTGTACCAAGACGCAGACGACCGCCGGCGTCGGGCTCACGCCCCTCATTCAGGAAGAGTACGAGCGCAAACTTGCTGCCCTGCAAGGACTTGTGACGGGCACTCAAGCCTTGACGATCGAGAACCTTGAGGCGGCCGGTAGCAGCGACCTGCCCATCACGCGGGGCGTCATCGAGGCGCTGCGCGACGAGCCGGACCAGAACCTCCTTGCGAAACGCCTGGCATCGGAGGTGGCGCTCGCCACGGTGCTCGAACGAGCGCTCTTGCTGCAGCGGCTGCTTCTCGCGGGCGGCAAGGAGCCGAACGTCGCTGCGAATCAGCTTGCGCAGGGTGCCATCGCCCGGGGAGAGCGATTGGCTCAACCGCGAGATCGAGAGCCTGCGTATGGAGCTTGAGGTTCGGCACGCCCTGGCCTTGAACGCACCCATGGCCATCATCGAACGCCACAGCACACGCAGCGATGCCTCGCGCAGCATCTCCCAGGATGATGCGCCCAACCGGCTGGATGAGATCCAGAGGCCTGGCGGCGGTCGGCGGAACTGACGGTGAACACGATCGTGCAGGGCAAAGCGCCCCTCCGTCGCCGTGTGGTGCGGCCGCTGTTGGGCGTGCTTGCGAGCCTGCTCCTCGCTGCCACGGTGAACATGATCAGCATCTGGCTCATCGGTGATGTGAGCGGTTGGAGCCGCTGGCTGCACGAGCACAGCGGGCACTTCGCCGTGTGGCGTGGACTCTTGTACGGGGCGACCAGCTTCGGATGGTTGTGGATGCGCAATCGCGTATTGCGCCGGGAACCGAGCCCCGAGCCACGAACCCGTCTGCTTCGGGCGGAGATTGCGGCAGTGTTCGCCGTCGTGACGCTCGAAGGCGTGATGTTCCTGCAATCACGATAAAGGCGCTAAGCAAGACTCATGACGCTGTACACGAGCGACTACCTTGAGTACTACCTCACGCTCGTTGGCTGGCTCATCAGCAACGGCATCTGGAACCTGCTCGTTGCCAGCGGAGCCGTCGCGCTGCCGTTCATCGCCATCATCGTGCAGGAATCGTCTGGGTCCTTCTCCAGCCAATGCGGCCGCTCCTCCTGGTCGGCGTGTTGTGCAACGGTCGCCGCAATCAGAACGATCCCGAGCACCACCGCGATCCAGAAGGCCGCATAGAGGAGCGTCGCGAACAGGGCCAGCTTCACGATCCACAGAATCGAGTCGGCTGCCAGCCGAGGCATTCCAAGCCCAACCATCCAACGCATCACGCGTGCCTCCTCACGCACGAGTCGGCGCCACCCACGACCGAACCGCTGGCCGATTTGCTCTGCTTTGGTAACAGTCGAGTCCATCTTCGTCATCTCCATCCCTGAACGAAGGATGGCTACGTCATCTGGTTATCAGTGGCCTTGTGTGAATCGCACGGGCAAAATTCAAGCAGACGAACCTCGCTCGCGGAACGTGTCGTGGGGCCACAGCGTTCCGGCCATCACGCTGCATCAGGGTTCCATGTCGCCTTCAATCTCTTCATCCAGGTCCACCGCATAACCCGAATTGGCGAGCAGGGCTCGCGCGAGATCCTCCGGCAGAGAACGCACATGTTGCCCCGCGCGGATGTCGGCCTCCAGCAATGTCAAAAAAGCACCGATGACCGGATTCTGGTGTTCAGGCTCGGCGCCGGAAGCGAAGGTGACGATCTTGTCGATGCCCATGATCGGGTTTCCTCGGAAGCGCGCTTTCAGCCTCATCATCCACCTTGCTACGTTACCCGAACAAGGTCCGGCGGAAACTCTATGGCTTCCCCGATCGGCGACGCCTTACCGTCTTGCGGGTGGCGACGCGGATGCGCCGCTTCTGTTCGGGAGCGAGCCTCTCAAGCAACTGGCGAGCGGTCACGATTCTCGTGCGGCCGAACGTGCCGAGTGACAGCAGATCATGCTTGTCGCCGGTCACGAGAAAATCTGCCTCGCCAGCCTGCGCCATGGCGAGCAAGAAATTGTCCGCTGGGTCTCGCGAGGTCTCGACACTGGGCAGCTCGGTTACCAAAACCGCCAGACGGCGCAGCTCGTTGTGCATTGTCCCTGCGGCAGCCGGCTCGATGTACCGCCTGATCCGTGGATAGCGAGTCACCCGGCGGAACTCCTCGAGTTGCTCCTCACAGGTCAGGAGCGCAAAGGACCGCTCCCGCCACGCGACGTAGACTCGATCGGCAACTCCTCCCGGAGCAATCAATGCGCTGCAGAGCAGATTGGTATCCAGGACGATCCTCATCGGCGCCGAGAGCCGAAGCGCTCCGCCCGCACGGTTGCCAGCGCTTCGTCGATTGCGGCCTCGATTTCCGCCTCGGGAACGCCAGCATTGCGCGCCTTGGTCTCAGCCACTGTCGCGTCGAACACCCGCCAACGAACGGCTTCCTCGATGAACTTGGCGAGATCACCCTTCTTCATGCCCCGCTGGGCTAAAAACGTGCGCACGGCAACATCCGTGTCTTTCGAGACCCTCACAGTCCACCTTACTGATTCTTCCATCATTTCCTCCAGCGCCTTGGCGCTTAGACGTCTAAGCGCATAGTAGCACCATCGGCCCCGCAGGACCAAGCTGTCCGTCCGCTCGGCAATGAACGTAGGCCGGATTCGGGCACGGCTGCGCCGTCGCGTCGCGGTAAGGAGGGCCGCAGAAAGGGCCTTGGGGCAAATGGCGAAAGGCCTTGCCAAAGCGTCAAGGGACGGGGCAGCAAGGGCAAAGGCCCTATCCGAAAGGGCCAAGCTACGAAAGGGCAAGTGGGCTCGTCTCCGCGGCTTCGCGGCCAACACGATTCGTGGATGCATCGCGCCTCGCTCTCGCTGCCGAACCCTTTGGCGGCAGAATGCGGGTACCGTCATGATCGCATTCATCTTTGGTGGCCGACGGCCGCACGCGGCATCTTTTCCGACGATCGCTCGCTAGTGTTGTGAGCCTCCCCCGATTTCGTGGACACCTTCGTAAGGTGGACAATAACGGAATCGGAGGTTTGAGATGTCGGAGCGAAGGTCACGTCGCCAATACAGCGACGAGTACAAGTCGGAAGCGGTTCGGTT
>QGVC01000308.1 GCA_003242645.1 Pseudomonadota bacterium | reverse complement strand
CCCTTGGGTGCGCGCGCCACCACGTAACCGCCATCGATGTCGATTTCGGCGCCCAGCGCCTTCAGGCCCATGAGATGCAGGTCGACTGGCCTGGTTCCGATGGCACAGCCGCCCGGCATCGAAACCCGAGCTTCACCCATGCGGGCGACCAATGGCCCTAGCACCCAGAAGCTCGCCCGCATGCGGCTCACCATCTCGTAGGGAGCCGTCGTGTCGACGATATCGCGCGCCGTGAGATGGAACGTCTCGCCTGTGTTGTTGCCGGCATTCGCCCGTTTGCCGTCCACGGAATGATCAACCCCGTGGTTGCGCAGAATGCGGGCCAGCAGATTCACGTCAGCGAGATTCGGGACGTTCTTGAGGGTGAGGCGATCCTCTGTGAGCAGGCTCGCGATCATCAGCGGCAGGGCGGCGTTCTTTGCACCTGATATAGGAATCGTGCCCTGAAGGCGTTGGCCACCAATGATCTTGATGCGGTCCATGAGTGTCCTGTGCGTGAAGCTGAGCCGAATTTACTGCAGGGCAAATGCGCCCGAATCTGGATCGCGTCAAATTAGCACGAGTTCCCCCTGCTCTCCTGCCTTCGGAGGCGCAACTTGCGCGTGCGGTTTAGATCGGCCTAACGCCCATCGAGCCCGGGTCAGGAGACTTGCTCGGGCTCCTGCTCCGCATCTCGGGCTTGGGCGCGGCGTGCCCGTGCCAGCGCCTTCCGCTTCAGGAGATTGGCGCGCAGCTCCCGCGCCAGACGCTCCCGCCGTTCAGCGCGCGCATCCTTTTGGCCTGACTGCTTGCGCGACTCACTCCGCATCGATCGGCCCCACCTCCCCTCTGCAGTTCCGATAGTTGAGACGTAAACCCGCCGCGCCTCGCCAGCAAGGCCCGAGTTGCAGGAGCTTTGCATCGCAGCAAACCCATTCAAGTGCGATGTGCTGTGGACGCAGCTCGATGCAGTGCATCATGCATACGTCACGCCCGGCCTCACCCCGCCTGGTGCTTTCCGGCCAGATCCGGGTGTGTGAGGCCGCAGCGCTTGCGAACATACCGGCGATGGGCTAGACCGTGGCGCGTTGCGAGTTGAATGCGGGGGCTGGCCTCGCTATGTGTGTTGGTCAGCTTTCGAGGAGACACGCTGCCGTAGCTCAGTGGTAGAGCACTCCCTTGGTAAGCTTGCCCGCCTGATCGGAAACGGTCAGGAGCGTACCGCCCAAAGTCGGGGAAACCGTCCGGTCCGGCCGACGGCAATCCCGAGCCAAGCCCGGATCCCGGGAAGGTGTAGAGGCCAGACGGGTGGCATCTAAGGGTCCGTTGGGACCTATGATGAAGGGATGGTCCAGCGCACGAACGCCCACAGCGGCGGGCGCGAAAGCGCAAGTGTGATGAAGGGAGAGGTCGTGCGTTCAATCCGCACCGGCAGCACCATCGTTTCGGGCCGTCCTTTCGGGCGGTCTTTTTCGTTTCATTTCGCTTGGAGCTGTCCGGGCTGTTTCTAAAGGGATCGCGCGAGACGCCCTATTCCCATTCGAGAAAGCCTAACTGGATGGAATTGGGTTCCCGCTTTATTGATCAATTCTCGGTATTGGCTCGTAGCCCCGTTTACGCCTATTTGGATTCATAGGCCCGTTTTTTCCTGTTCTTGACAATAACCAGCATACAAGAAAGCATTTCATTTATCCAAATAGCTTCAGGGGGAAATATTCTGCAATTCTTGCGGCCACCAAGGGAAGCCAGTTATGCAGAGTTCCTTTGGTTGTGCTATTTTGCACCCTCCCGCCTCTGCAGACCATAGCTTCCGCTCCTCGCCTAGCGGCTTTTGTAGCACCCCTCACTTTTTCGGCTGATGCTTTTGGCCAAACCTTCAATCCAGCAACTGGCAAACAAGCCGAGGTACAAAGGATTGCCATTATTCTTGCGCGCGAGCTCCGCAATGTCCCACCGCCTTTGTCTCTGGTCTCCGTCCCAGGATGAGGCATCGAAGCAGGAACTCACGCTCGATGTCGTAGACGCGACCGCAAACAATTTGGTCTTGCGTGTCAAGGAAGAAGGCATCGGCCCGGGCTGTATTTGTCGTTGCTGATGCTGCTCCGGCCACAATTCTCGCTTTATCGAGCAGCGCTCGATGCTAGAACGCTCTCATTTTCGATGAGGCAGCGGCGATGACGCCCTTCGAGAGAAGAATTGCCGGTAAAACGGGATTCTCTTCACGCTGCAAATTTCTGCCCAAGTGGTGTTCGCCACGAATGAAAAAGGACGACACCGTAACAGTCATCGATGGCAATACGCTGGAAGCCATAAAGACCGTCAAGGTGGCTCAGCGGCCCCGCGGCGTCACATTGTCCAAGGAGGAGAAATGGCTGCTGATTTGCGCGAGCGACAACAATACCGCTCAGGTCTATGACGCCCGCACCATGGAATTCGTGAAGAGCCTGGCAGACCATGGGTCGATTGGGCAGACCCTGAGTCGCAAGCGCGATCACTGCCAGTGATGCACCCGCAAGTGCATACTTTTGCATGGCGCCATTCCTGGATTGTGCGTTTCCGATGCACGGCCGCAGCGTTCGTCAGCACATCGCAGCCAAGCCGCCAATCCGAAGTCCTTCAGGCTAGCGAAGGGAAGGTGCCGGTCGATCGGCATGGGCGTTGCCTCGGGCGAGTGCCACCAATTCAATCCTATGCATGGTTTGGTTAAGTTTCATGCTAAACCTGCGGTTACAAAAAATGCTGCAACCGCAAAGAATTCTATTCGTGAACGATTTTCTGAGAGTTGCAGCGGCTCCCTGATTGGCCTGACATATCTCCGCTGAGAGCCCCGAGGTAAAAAGAAGTTGACGCCCTCCTGTTGAACAGTGCTCAAATCAAAATCGGCGTCCGGTCGGCTGACTTGTGGGAGGATTTCGACATGCTCATACGGACAATGGGCGCGGCGGCCCTGATTGCTTGCTCGCTCGCAACGCCTTCACAGGCAGCGAAATCGGATAACTCGATCCGCTTTGCCTACGACCAGGTGCTGGAGAATATCGATCCTTACTACAACAATGTCCGCCTCGGCGTGATCATGAGCCATGCCGTGTGGGACACTCTTATTTACCGCGATCCAAAAACGAACGAGTACAAGCCCGGGCTTGCAACTTCCTGGAAGTGGGTCGACGATCAGACGCTCGAGCTTGAGCTTCGCCAGGGCGTGAAATTTCACAATGGCGAAGATTTTGATGCCGATGACGTCGTCTACACGCTGAACTTCGCATCTGACCCCGCCAACAGGGCAACAGCTCAACAGAACGTCAGCTGGATCGAAAAAGCGGAAAAGATCGACCAGTTTACCGTTCGAATTAAGACCAAACGCCCGTTCCCTGCCGCCATCGAGTACCTCTCCGGACCCATTCCGATGCACCCAAACGAGTACTACGCAAAGGTGGGTCCCAAAGGGATGAACGAGAAGCCGGTCGGCACGGGCCCCTACAAGGTCGTGCAGCACGATGTCGGCAAAGTCATCCGCCTCGAAGCGAATAAGGAGTATTGGGAAGGCGCGCCCAAGCCGAAGCCCAAGATCGAAAAAATTGAAGTGCGGATGATCCCGGACCGCCAGACGCAAGTGGCGGAAATGCTTTCCGGAGGCCTCGACCTCATCATGAACGTGCCGGTCGAGCAGGCCGAACAACTGAAGGCGGCGCCGCATCTTGCGGTGACCTCTGGGCTCACAATGCGGATCGTCTTCATCCTGTTCAACGCGAACAAGAATGGGCCGCACGAGGCAATCAAAGACATTCGCGTGCGTCAGGCCATCGCCCATGCCATTGACAAGGAGACGATGGCGCGAGAGCTGGTTGGTGAAGGCGCACGCGTCATCGAGACGATCTGCTTCCCCACCCAGTTCGGCTGCACCGACGAAGGTGCCCGGCGCTACCCCTACGATCCCGAGAAAGCCAAGGCGCTTCTCGCCGAGGCCGGGTACAAGGATGGTTTCGATCTGGAGTTTTTCGCGTATCGCGAGCGGCCCCAGGCCGAGGCCATGGTCAACTATTTGCGCGCGGTCGGCATCCGGGCCAATCTCAACTTCATGCAATACGCCGCGATGCGTGAGCTGCACCGTGCGAACAAGGCTGCTGTCACGCACCAGACGTGGGGCTCTTTCAGTATCAACGACGTGTCCGCCGGCCCGTCAGCCTACTTCAAGGGCATCGACGACGACATGACGAAAGACCCGGAGGTGATCGCGTGGTTTGAAAAAGGCGACACGAGCATTAACCCGGAGGAGCGTAGAGAGGCGTATAAACGCGGCCTGCAGCTCGTAAACGAACGGGCCTACGCAGTGCCACTTTATGCCCTCACGACCTATTACGTTTCGGACAAAGATCTCGAGTTCACGCCCTATCCGGATGAGCT
>QGVC01000307.1 GCA_003242645.1 Pseudomonadota bacterium | reverse complement strand
TCGAATCCGGGCCGCGCTCGTTCCAGCCGATGAACATCAACTTCGGCCTCTTCCCGCCGCTGGAGCCCGGTGAGGAAGGCTCCGGCCTCAAAGGCAAGGAGCGCGGCCGCGCGAAGAAGCGGGCCATCGCTCTACGGGCGCTCCGAGACCTCGACCGCTGGCTGGCGGATACGAGCCTGCGGGCAGCGGCTGAGTAGGAGCGCCTTATCCTAGAATGCTCAGGCCAAAGAGAGCAGCTTACGGATTGAACCGCGGAATGTCGGTGAAGAAGCCGTGCTGCATCTCATTGCTGCGCTCATACTTGGCGAGCACTTGGCGCGCCTTCTTGACGACCGCATCGGCGATGGCCGCCTGACCTTCCGCCGTTGGATGGAAAGCGCCGGAGTATGTCGCGGCCAGCACCAGCTGGAACCACGAGGTATGCATCTGCAGCACCTTCTGCAGCAGCGTGGCCGGCACGTGGAAGTTGCCGGTCATGAACGCGTCGTTCGGCGTCCTGAACCAGCGCTGACGGGGGGCATAGGGCCGATAATCCGCGGGGTTATATGGCTTCCAAACACCGTTGATCTTGCGCGGTAGCCTGAGGTCGTCGGCGGTCGAGAAAGCTGCGTCGCTCCACCCGGCACAGATCCCGCGACCGAGGAACTCCTTGCGGTGGCTTTCGACGAACGTCCAACCGTGCTCCCGAGCAGCACGGCGCATCAGCTCGTTGAGATGCTCCGCCAGCACACTGCCCTCAAGCGCCTTCTTCTCGTCGAGCTTGAAGTCCTTGAGTATATCCATGCCCGCTCGCCCGCTGGGACACACTGTGGTTCCGTCCTCGAGCAGCGCTAGCCCAGGATAGGCGGTCAGCAGAATCCGATCGCTCTCGTGGATGTGGAGGATGTTCTGAAGCGCGCGGTGGAGCGCCCGGTAGCGCCAATAAAGACGCGCGAGTTGCTCCTTTGCGGTGCTTGCACCCTCGATCTGACCCAGCCAGCCGCCAAGCCATTTCAACATCGACTTGTCTGTCAGCACCGCGTTTGCAACGAGCCGCGAGAAGCCAACGTCGTTGCCGCCGATCGAGACCATCAGAAGGTCGATCTTCCGCGCGAACTCGGCATCGCACTTGACAAGCGACACCCCTTTCAGCTCGGGAACCCGGCCGTTGAAGTGATACGCCTCAGGGAAGCTCACCTTGCGGGGCCGATGGTTGCCGCACTGAGCCTCGGCGACGGCTGAAATCTGGGAGAGCCGCGGCGGGTTTGGCACCCACTCGTTGCCCATGTACCGCAGGAACAAACCGTCAGTAATCTCTGCCCCCGAGCAGGCGACGCCCACGAATGTCACCGCCCGATGCGGATCCTCCAGCGAAAGCTGGAGCGCGGCGCGAAGCTGGTGGGAGTAGAGGGAGCGGTGGCAGGCCTGGTCGAGCCAGCGGGCATTCTCCTGGATGAAGCGCTCGTCACCAATCTCCCGCCAGTTGCCAACCCGAGCAGGATAGCCCGTGAGCTCCGTCATCAGGCCGGCTCCGTAGCTCACCGACCGCTCGCGCGAGAAACGGATGGGCAAATCCGGGTTACCCTCACCTGAAGCGAAGCTGTCGCCGATTCCAACGATGAACAGGTCCGTTACGGTTGCGTCCGTGGCTGCAACCTCGCGCCCGCCGATTTCGACCGTGATGCGCGCGCCATTGGGATACGGCACGTCGAGCAAAACTGGCTCATTGCAGGGCTGGGTCACCGCCTGCCCGCGCGGGGCACCTATCCCCTTTGGAGCCGTCAGCCACGTGCAGTCGACGAAGCTTGCGTCGGGAATACCCTTCAGCTCAGCGACGATCCTGTGCGACTTCGGATTGATGTAATCTCCGCCGTCAGGGCAAATGTGACGGCTCTTGTCAGCACGCCAGCAAGTTCGGCCAAGGACGATCGAGGCCCAGCCGTCCTGGTAGCGGGAGCCCAGCTTGCGCTCGGCGGAAAGCACCGGCGAGTCGTGCTCCTCGTCCGAGAGCGACAGGAATATCGTGCGATGGGCCTCGGTATCTGTTGGATCAATGAAGAAACGGAAGGGGTTCTCAACCCGCCATTCGATGTGAGGATAGATGTCTGCAGGCTGACTTGCACCGGTATGGGGAATGGCCGTAATCGATGTCAGCAGCAGTCCCGCTATCGCAAGTGTGCGGAGCATCTTCGTCCCCCATCGACGCAATGCCGGCATTCGGACCAGCTTACGATTTTTTGCGTCACATCAGAAGCGGCCGCTCACATGCGACCACCACAAGGCCCAGACCCGGCGGATCGGCGCGAGTTGTAGCGGCTCGCGCAACGGGTCGCGGGTTGTTCTACGAAGAGCCCGCAAATAGGGCTCTACGACGGCAAGCGGGAGCAGTGCGGCATGTTGTACACGGTCGAGTTGTCCCTGACGCTGCCGCGCCTCGTCGAGGTCCCGCCGGACTTGGTCGATCAGGCCCTCGATCACAGGCTCGAGGCGCTCTCGCGGGACTCCCGCCTGCACGTCTGCCAAACTTAGTCCGGCAGCGGCCAATCGGGTCTCCGGAATGAGCACGCGGCCTTGCGCCCATAGCGCCGGCAGCTCCACCAGCAATCGCGCGATGCCGTAAGCACGCCCTGCGGGCATCGCCAGGGCATGTGCGGTCTCGCTCCGACTACCGAGGATACGGAGCGCCAGCTCGAACAGCGCGCCTTCCGTCTTTGCGAGATGCGCCGCAAGAGCTTGATCATCCATAATCGGTTCCTCGTGAAGGAGAACCGATTGGGCGTCGATGAAGCCAATGAGGAGGCCGAGCGGAAGACGATGGCGCGCGACCACGCTCCTCGCAGCATCGGCGACCGGGTGGCCACTGAGCGTCGAGGGGTCCGTGTTCTCCAGAGCTTCGCGCCACCACTGCAGCCGGATTTCCCCCATCATCGGCTCGCGGACGATCACCGGGATGCGTTCGATCTCGCCCGCAAACGCGGCGAGCGTGATGAGGTCCCATCTGACGTCTCGGGGTGATAGGAGCGCGGCGAGATAACGATCGAGCTCCCATGCTCGCGCCGATGCGCGGACCACCTCTGCATGGGTGGGTTCGAATGTCGCCGTTTCACTCACGGATCAGTAGAGGTGGGCGGCCGCCACCATGGCAAAGGTCACCGGCAAAGTCAGGACGAGATTGAGCCGGGCATAAGTCTTGACGGTTTCCCTGGCATGCTCCCTCGCCGCTGGCTCTGCCGGACTTTCGCCAAGGACGATCCGGAGGTTAGGCCAAATGACGAAATGGACGAACGCCCACATGACGATGCCCCCGATCGTGCCGACCAGCATCATCAGCGCGCGGGGCGTCGGGACGAACACCGCGGTCGAAAAGACGAGCGAGCCGAAAACATAACCGGTGGTCACCAAGAGCAGCGCTCCGCTGACCACCGTCAGATGCGAGGCATGTCGGAACGCATGGGCCACCTTCGGAACCACAGCAGACATCAGCGTTCGCCGGCCCGCATCGTCCGCCTGTTGCACCGCCGCGAGCTGGACGAAATTCACGAACCAGATCATCCCAACCCAGAGCATGGCGGCAACCACGTGGACCCAGCGGAGGAGGAAGGAGAAGAAGCCCAGCGCGTCGGCGCCAACGAGCGCCAGCCATGCGATCAGGATGATGAGCGTCAGCGCAGTGCCGGCGGCCAACGCTCGGCCCGCGGTTTCGGTGATGGCTTGCATCTCAGTGCCCTCGATTGGGAGCGCGAAGCGCCAGGTCCTCGCAGGAGTATACCTGCTTCGCCGGCTTCACGAGCCTACGATTTCTCCCATTCCACGACTGCCAGCCGCCGCCATCATTCGACGGCAATCAGGGCAGCGGCGACTCGACGGTGCTCCGCCAAGAGGACGTTGTACGTCCGGCAGGCTGCGCCAGTATCCATCGGCTCAATGCCAAGCCCGGCCTCAGCGAACCCACCGCGCAGCTCAGGGGAAGGAAAAACCTGGCGCTTGCCCGTGCCGAGGAGAAAAATGTCGATCCGATCCTTCTCGGCAAACACCAGCTCGAAAGCCTCAAGCTGGAAGTCCTCCGGGCGGGAAACATGCCAGGCATAGATGCCGCTAGGCAGGCAAAGAAGCGAGCCGCGATGGCTCATGTCGGCGAAACGGAACCCGCCGTTGCCATATGCATCAATGGGCGCCTGATAGGGATATCGTGCAACGCGCTCCGACATCCGGCAGCTCCCGAGGGCATCACACCCTGCTCGCAACCGCGGATGATGCTTTGCCCTTCTCCAAACCCGACCAATCGCGCTTGATGCCCGTGTACGCAAGCAGCGGCGCAGCGATGAAGATCGACGAGTAGGTGCCGATGATAACGCCGAGCAGCATCGCCAGCGAGAAGTAACGGATCACTTCACCGCCAATGAGG
>QGVC01000306.1 GCA_003242645.1 Pseudomonadota bacterium | reverse complement strand
ATCAGATTGTAGCTTCCTCACATAACGTTGGCTCGCAGATTCCACCTCACGTCTGCTGCCGCACTGTCCAACGAATGGGGTCCACTTCCCTGTGAGAAGGTTTCAAACACCTTCCATCCTGTGGCGCCTTTGGTGCCGATCGGTATAAATCGGCTGAAATTTTCATCACGCTGCTTCAGCCAATCTCCGTGGACATTCGGTGTAATGGTCCGCCAGGCATTGGCGGCTGTAACGCCCGCGACACTGCCGAATGCCGCGATCTTCTCAAGTTTCTCTTCGCGCGAGAGGTAGTCGCCGACATCGTGGAACAGGATCTGAGCTGGCCGTGTTGCTCTGGGATTTTTGACGAACAGGGAGATTGCAATCGGCGCGCGACTGCTACTGCCAAAAATCTTTCCGCCCTCCTTCCGCGACAGCTCACCAGAGGTTCGCTGGTTGCCTCGAAGGTGGAACACATAGATGGAGCTGAACTCTTCGGCGAGGCACTTGCGAAGCCCATCCGCCATAGTGGACTCGAGGTAGTTGGCATTCGTCACGAACCCGATGACCCCGGCGTCACCCACGCGATCTGATGCCCATCGGATCGCACGAACGTAACTGTCGTACAGTCCTTTCGACAGCGTGGCGTTCGACCGCGCCACGTATGTGCTAGCAATTCGAGCATCAAGCTGAGGATAGTCGAGGTTCTCGTTGTTGTCCGCCTCGCTCTCCTGGCCAATCGAGTACGGCGGGTTGCCAATAATGACGCGGATGTCGAGCTTCTTTTGCCGCTTTCGCCGGGCGCTGTTATCGACCATGAGCTCGGCGAGCAGGTCATCCCGCTCGTACATCTGGAAAGTGTCGGTCAAACAGATGCCTTCGAAGGGTTGGTATTTGCCGCCGACGATGCCGTGATAGGCAGCCTCAATATTGATCGCCGCGATGTAGTAGGCGAGAAGGACAATTTCGTTCGCGTGGATCTCCTCGCGATATTTTCGCGGCAGGTCTTTTGGTGAGATCAAGCCACTCTGGATCAGGCACGTGATGAACGTTCCGGTACCGGTGAACGGATCCAAGATATGCACGCCGCGGTTGCCGAGCGTTGTCCCGAACTCGGTCTCGAGCACGTGCGCGACGCTGCGGATGATGAAGTCAACGATCTCGACCGGCGTGTAAACAATGCCGAGCCGGTCGGCCATTCGCGGGAAGGCGTGCTTGAAGAACTTGTCGTAGAGCTCGACGATGATCCGCTGCTTGCCTTTGGCGCTGTCGATGCCCTCGGCGCGCATCCGGACGCTTTCGTAGAAGGACTCGAGCGTGTTGGCTTCCTTCTCGAGGTGCTGCTCCTCGAGCACGTCGAGCACCTTCTGCATCGCGATCGAGATCGGGTTGTGGCTTGCGAAGCTGTAGTCTTTGAAGAGCGCGTCAAAGACCGGCTTCGTGATCAGGTGTTGAGCCAGCATCTCGACGATCTCGGCGTCCGTGATGCTGTCGTTCAGGTCGTCGCGAAGCTCCTGCGCGAACTTGTCGAACGCCTCGCGGGCCCGCGTGCTCTTCGGGTTGTCGAGCAGAGCGGAGATCCGGTCGATGTGGGTGCGGGCGATCTGCGCGATGTCGTTCGCCCAATCCTCCCAGTGGTGGCGATTGCCGCACTTCTGAACGATCTTCGCGTAAATCGCGCGCTCGATCTCGCCGATCTCAAACTGGAGTTCCCCCTGGTCTGGCTTATTCGGTTGCCGGTTCAGGGTACCGATCGCGTACTGGTTGCGGCCTGCTTCCTGGTTCCGTGTGCCTTCCGCTCGGCGCTGACGCCGCACGATCTTGTCGGTGACCGCGATGACCTCCATTTTCTGGGGGTCGGACCCGATCAGGTCGAGCTTGTTGATCATCGCGTCGAACCGGTCGTCGTGCGAACGGAGCGCCTGAAGGACCTGCCAGACGACTTTGTACGTCTTGTTGTCGTTCAGCGCCTCGTGCGGCTCGACTCCCGCAGGGATCACCACAGGGAGAATGACGTATCCGCGCTTCTTGCCGGGCGCGATCCGCATGACGCGCCCGACGGACTGGACGACGTCGACCTGGGAGCCGCGCGGGGAGAGGAAAAGCACGGCGTCCAGGGCCGGGACGTCGACGCCCTCGGAGAGGCAGCGGACGTTCGAGAGGATCCGACATACCCCTTCGGGTGACTCCTCACGAAGCCAGGCGAGCTTCGCCTCTTTCTCGCTCGCGTTCATGCTCCCGTCGATGTGCTCGGCTTCGCATGCAAGCTCCGCGACGGGCTCACCCTCGGCCGTCTCGCGGTAGGCATCCACCACGGACTGGAACATTCGGGCGATCTGCTTCGAGCTCACCTTGTGCGTCTTCTTGCCTTTCTGGAGCTCGATCACCTGGCAGAACGCGACGGCGCGGCGCATGGGCGCCTCGTCGCCCACGAGGCTTTCGGCGAGCCCCTGCTTTGAGAGCGCCTTCCAGCACCCGACGATCTTTGCCGCGTCGTCGACCTTGAGCTCGTTGTTCGCGTCGGCGAGGAGTGCCTGGAGTCTCCGGTTCACATGTGACTCTTCGACCGCGAGCACGAGCACCTTGTAGTCGACGAGGAGACCGCGGCGAACGGCCTCGGAGAACGTGAGAACGTGGAGCTCCTTTCCGTAGAGCTCCTCTTTGTCCATGGATGCGAGCCCGATGTTCTCGCGCTCCGCCGTGGCCTTCGCCTGGTCTCCGTAGATCCGGGGCGTCGCGGTCATGTAGAGCCGCTTTCGTGCCCGGATGAAGTCCGCGTCGTGAACCTTGACGAAGTGGCTTTCGTCCTCGCCCTCGAAGGTTGCGCCCGTCGTCCGGTGGGCCTCGTCGCCGACGATGAGGTCGAACTCGGGAAGCCCGTGCTTCTTCTGTGCCTGCGAGATCACGTCGATCGAGTGGTAGGTCGCGAACACGACGCTCATGTGGGTCGAGTCGTGTCGCTTCTTCATCTCGAGCGCGAGGCGCTTCGGATCGGTCGTCGCCGGGTACCGGAGCTCGTGCATGAAGGTCTGCACCGTGTCGTCGTCCTTCCGGCGCTTCTTGCCGACGTCGCTGTCCGAGCACACCGCGAAGCTATGGAGCGGGATCTCGCTCTCCTGGGTCCACTCGGTGAGCGTCTGGGAGAGAAGGGCGAGACTCGGGACGAGGAAGAGCACGCGGCCGCCGCGGCCTGCGATCTGCTCGGCGATCTTGAGGCTTGTGTAGGTCTTCCCGGTCCCGCAGGCCATGATGAGCTTGCCGCGGTCGGCGGTCTCGAGCCCCTTGAGCACATCTGCGATCGCCCGCTTCTGATGGTCGCGAGGCTGCTTGCGCTTTTGGAAGACCGGTTTCGCGCGCGGCTTGTACTGCGACCAGTCTATTTGGCTCGTTTCGAGATCGAAGAGATCGATCTTGCTGACCGGGATCTGCTGATCGCGGAGGGCCTCCTCGGCGTGCTCGCTCCAGTGGTTGGTCGAGCACACGATGATCCGGTGCGTGAAGGGCCGTTTGCCCGAGGCCGTGAAGAAGCTGTCGATGTCCTCCTTGCGGATGACGTGGTCTTCCGCGTAGAGCTTGCACTGGATCGCGTGGAACTCGTTGGTCCCGGCGGTTTGGGCGACCAAATCGATTCCGACGTCGCGCTTGTCGAGCCCTTGCTCTTCCGCCCAGTCGGCGTAGCGCCAGACCTTGTTGTAGTAGTCGCGGTAGGTAGCTTCGTTCCTCAGGTAGCAGAGAACGAGTTCCTCGAAGTACGTCCCTTTTTCTCGTTCCGTGACGGCCGCGCGCCTGAAATCCTCGATGATCTCTCGAAGCCCAGCCATGCGTGTGCTCTGCCTGTAAGCCCCCCCGACGACTGCGAGAGTTTACAACAAGACAGAGGTGACTCTCTGAGCAATGCGCACTCGGAGCAAGACTTCTTACCTCGCGCCCCTCTGGGGCCGCTGAAGCCGGGGCGTCTCCTGGAGACCACCTGCAAATCACCCTGAGAGAACTCAAGGCCAGTGGAGCGTGCTCGAAGCCATTGTGACGTGGTCGTGCGAGAAAAACCGATGTCTGCTCCGGAGGCAGCGAATTTCGAGGCTCTGAGGTTTCCCGATAGGGAGCAAAACGACCGTCGCGTAGCTACCCACCACAACCTCCTTCAGCTACTTCCGTCTGGACGGGATTCCTATACCCTTCAAACCCCCGCACCAAAGCGGGGCTGGACCCTGGTTGTACCTTTAGTAAGCGATTGTTTTTAAAGGAATTGACGCATCGCCCACGAGAGGACAGCTTATGCTTCCCCGAATGCATTGTAGGCCAGATTATGGTTCCGAATTGCAGGCACAAAGCCGGATATAGGACGTTTTAGCCTGGCGAATCGGTCAAGATATGGTTCCGGAAGGGGACACGTTATCGGTAACAGCACA
>QGVC01000305.1 GCA_003242645.1 Pseudomonadota bacterium | reverse complement strand
CCCATAGATATTGGGCTTGATGGTATATCCAAGGAAGGCGCGAGGCTTCTCCCGTCGAAGGATACGATAGTAGCGCAGGAACAGGGCAGCGTCGGCGACAGGGTTGGTCCCTTTATTATCCATTGGCACCGGAACGAAACGACAACCGATGCTCTTGAGCTGTGATACATGATCATCTGGCGGTGCAAGGGCTACGACTTGATAACCTGCCTTCTGCAATGCCCGAATGAGGCCGGCGCGGAAGTTGGCAATGTTCCACGCTTTGTTGGCGGAAATGGCGATCTTCATGCGGCTGAGTCGCCAGTTGCCATTAGCGGAGGCTATGCACCTCAATAAGTCCAGGAAAGCCACGTACGGTAGGGTACGTAGCACTTTTGGAAGTGTTGCGAGAAGCTTGTCCAAACGAGAAGAACAACACCAAGTGCGGCATAGGGGCTCACACTTAGTAAAACCGCTGATCGACCTTTCACGAGATAAGGAATGCGGGCAAGGATCATCAATTGAATAGGAGTGACATAATAGCCGAAGCGATCAGCGATGACGGTAGACACGAAGACGACCGGGAAGGTGGCGAGCATGATCCATGCCCCGATCTGCACAAGCTGGTACTCCCAAGGAAACTTTGCCCTGAAAGGCTGACTCAGCAGAAAGAAGAAGAGGAGCGCTGTGGCCGCAAGCATACCGGAGCGGTAGATGGCGCCTGCCGCGTCGACCCCGGTGTCGACATAGCGTTCAGCATAGATCGCGAACAGATCGGAAAAGACGAAAAAGGCCCCTGGCAGCACCAGGACAGCCGAAGCAGCAATTGACCTGCGGGACAGCTTGTATTTGACGAAAGGCGCCATAGCCAGGAAAGCCAGTGCACTGAGGTGAAAGAAGCCCGCTGCCAGAACAGAGATTACGAAACGCGCGAGCTTGCGCTCTTGGAACGCGACAAAAGCAACGCAGATAAACCCGATGGCTGCAGACTGCCTCAGGGCAGACATGGGCATGTTGATTATCAGAACGGGGAAGGACAAAATAAGGAAACCGAGGGGGTCTGGTTGCCGACGTGCCATGTGGCCAAGGCCCCAAAAGAAAGGGATCGCAAACAAGACGTTGATATAAGGATACTCGTAACCGAGTCGGTGAAGAACGTGGCTGGCGATCCAGAAAGCAGGGTCTTTCTTGAGAAGCGCGTTCTCCAGCGTATCATAACGCTGTGATTCGAAGTTCAGCATGTAGCCAAACCAGTCACAGCCAACCTCGAAGCGGAAGGCGACAAGCACGAAAAGCAGGATTATCGCTCCTGTCGCAAAAACGCGGCGGACTCGGGTACGATAAGCACTTATCAGCCCGGCAAGCAGCAGGGCAGTGTAAAAGAAAACGTATGTCACGGTTTGTTAGCGTGCAACCGTACGCAGCGCGAGTTGGCGAAACATCTTTGCTAACCGCGGTCCATGGACCTGTATCGAGTACACTTTTTCGACCTTTGCTCGCCCCCGTCGACCCATCTCGCGGCTCAGAGGGATGTCAGAGGCCAGTCGTCGAATAGCATTAAGCCAGTCGGCAGGCGTATCCGCCAGGAAACCATTGACACCTTGCTCTACAATCTCGGTGTTTACGCCCACTGGGGATGCAACGACCGGCAAACCGCACGCCATATACTGGATAAGCTTATAGCCGCATTTGCCGCGAGCCCAGGGCTCGTCCGGTAAAGGCATAATGCCGATATCCATGCCTCGAATCATATCGATTTCGGCGTGCTCGGACCAATCCAGAATCTCGAACCGCGGCAGTTTCGGCGCTCTTGCGCCAGCGCCGACAATTCTCACACGCAGATCTAACTCCTCCGCCACTTCGCGAAGGAGCGGCACGAGCGGCTCAACGTATTTCCACGTTGAAGGCGAGCCGATCCAGCCGATGGTAGTACGGCCCGCAGCACTCTGCACTGGACCGGGCGAGTAAACGGCAACATCGAGAACGGTGGGGACAATTTCCACGTTGCTGGAGAAGTGTTCAGCATAGGAGCGCAAGTAGGCATTACCGCAAATCACCAGATCAGCGCTGCGGAGAAGTGGTTCAAGCTTGCGCCCCAGAAGCTTTCGGACCAGCGGATAGCGATGCTGATCGTATTGATGAAAAATAGCATCATCGTAATCGAATATCAGAGGGAGGTTGCGCCAAAGCAGGGCGCGCTCGAAGGTGCCAGGAAGAAACGGGAACAGCTCCTTCTGTACCCACAAAATATCCGCTCTGCGTTGGCGGCAAAGAGCCTGAAAGCGGCGTACGAGACATGTGGCCAAATGAGTCGGGGAGACTCTATGGCTCAAAAAGGTTTTCTCTAGATACGAGTTATCGAGCAAAGGCGAGGTCTCAAGTTGGAAGCCTTCTCTCTCCAGATAGCTTCTAAACTGCAGAAATCTTTGTCGAACGCTGGCAGCCTTATCCCCATACTTGGTCAGAGCCAGCACCCGAAGAGGAGCACGACAGACTTGATCCAATGGATGGGACAGCGGGTTGGAAGCTTCGGCGACGCGCATCATCCAGCCAAGCTTTCATAGATGTTATTGTAACTCTCGACACCTACGTCCAGTGAGAACAATCGGCGCGCAGTCTCAACGCAGCGACGGGGTGTATCCGGATCAGATGAGAGCGCCAGAAGGCGATCAGCTCCCGCCTCGATGTCAAACTGAGAGAAATCGGTCAAGACGACCCCCACCCTATTCTCTTCCAGAATTTCCTTTACATCTCCAACCCCCTCGTTGCCGACACAGGGGACGCCGCAACCCAGGTACTCGGCGAGCTTGGTGGGCGCGCTCGCGATCTTAGAATAACAGGGCTTGCAAAGTGCAACGCCGGCATCCATGCGTCGGATGTGATGCGCCACGTCACGATGTTCGCAGGAAATCAAGTCGTAGTCGTTTTCGCTTAGATATAGGTCGGCGAGAGCAGACAGAATGAAGTCATGCTCATTCCTATTGACGATGAGGAGCTTCGCAGGGTGCCTACGCTTAAGTGCCTCGAAGAAACGAAGAAAGACATCAAATAGATACCATGTGCCGGCCGATCCGACATAACCTAAGACAAAAATCGGGTCGTGGCGCCGTTCTTGGGGCTTGAATACATTCAAGTCTGCACAGGTGGGGATTACCGATATGGGAGTAGTTTTGTTTTTCAAAAAGTCGAACTCTTGGATATGTCGCTTCGATGCGTGCGTTAGGGTAACGATGTGGTCAGCCTCTCGAAAGAAGGTGCGCTCGAGCTGCTTTGTCGTGCGGTAAAGCCATCCTTCTTTCGGCCATAAGCCTCCATCAATCCGTTCGTCCGCCCAGAATCCCCGCATATCGAACAGGAATTTCGCGCCGGTTAGCTTCTTAACCGAAAGCGCTATCAGGGCCGGAACATAAGAACGAGCATGGACAATATGAACGCTATGGCGGCGTGCAATCGCCGTGGCGACAGCTGTTCCAACGGCAATGTCGTAAGCTGTCGCTGGTGCGGAAGGCGATTTATGATATGTGAGCGGGACCCATTTGATGCCGGCTTCAGAGGTTTGTTTCTGGACGAGGGCCATTCTGGCGGTGTTCTGTTTGTCAAGTGGCTTCTCAAACGAGAGCAGGTGGATAGGCCAGTCGCGCGCCAAGCGCTCGAGATAGGCCAGCACTTGGCTCTGTCCAAGAGGCTCAAGCATGCCGTCGTAGGAGATGTAAAGAACTGCAGGCCGCAAGATAAACGCCTCACAGCGTCACGAGTCTGGAAAGAGAAGCTGGAGATATTTCTCAGCTACCTTATCCGGGCTGAAGTCCGCTGCGCGCTGTCGAAGGAGCTCTCTATCGGTAGGTGTGGTGAGGGCTTCCGCCATTGCGTTTGCAAGGGCATCGACATCGTCAATTGGCACGAGGCGGCCAAAACGGCCGTGGTCCAAGATTTCTGCTGGACCACCTGGGCAGTCCGTTGACACCACCGGTAGGCCGCAGCTCAGTGCCTCAACAATGACATTCCCGAATCCTTCATATTGGGAGGACAACACGAACAGATCGGCAGTTAAGTAGAAGGGCTTTGGGTCGGATATAAACCCTGGCATGACAACACGGTTTGCGACCCCCTCGGCCCTGGCCAGCATCTTCAATTCTTCGCGCAGCGGACCGTCACCTATCAGCATAAGTGTGGCGTCGATCGATCGGAGAAGGCGGGCGAAGGCGCGAATGAGAAGCGAGTGATTTTTCGCTGGCTTTAGGTTACTAACAGTAAGTATACGTTTCCCCCCGGAAGTACCCCAAACGCGCTCCGCCTCTTCGAGGATTGGCTGATCTTGAGAGAGATACACTGGATTATGAACTATTTTAAACCGTTCAGGCGCTATTGCAGCCAAGCTCGCCAGATCGGCCACGACCCCCGCAGATACACCGACTCTCTCATCGGCGAGTCGGTATGTCGT
>QGVC01000017.1 GCA_003242645.1 Pseudomonadota bacterium | reverse complement strand
AAGGCTCCCCCTTCACGCCAGTTCGAGGAGGTGCCGATCGTTTCGAAGCCGACCGGCAAAGTCAAACCTTGAATTCTGCCCCCGCGGCAGAGGCGGACAGAGCGACGGACAAAAAAGGGCACCCGTTGATGGGTGCCCTCAGATAAGACCTGCGCGTGGGGGGGGGGGACGGCGCAGGTCACACTCTAAACCCGCAAGATCCAATTCAGTTCCACTCACATCTCAAAAAAAATCGCCACGCCCCTGAAAACCTTAAAGAACCCTTTCCCGGCGAGCCCGGGCCCGAAGAATCGGACGACGCGTCCGGGGACGCGGCGCTCTGGTGCTCTCGAGCGGGCTCCTGCCGGCTTTACCAGATTGGCCACCCGGCAGGCCGGTGCGGGTAGCTCACCCGGGAACACGCTCGGCTGTTCCGTACGACCCCAAGGCAGGGCCGGCATCTCTCCATTTCGAAGCGGATACTGCCTGCGTAGGCCGGTCACCGTGACCAAGACTACAGTAACGTCCCGAGATAAGTCTTTGATCAAGAACAAATTTGCCCCGGCCGCGACCTTCCCTCTGGTGCCCGCGACCGTGCCAGCGCTTCCGGCACGGCCCCTCGCCGTGTTGGCATTCTGCCACTCTCGCGTCCGCAATCGCGAATCGGCGCCTTGACAAGATGTCGGACGGCTGACGACATGCCGAAATAGGCCGTTAACTGCGCGTCGGCATAATGGCTTTGCGTGTGCCGTTCATCTCTGATGCGAGCGGCGACAACGATTCCGAAGGTTTCGACTTCCGAGATTGGGATGGTGGCAAATGTCGCGTTACAGTTTTATCCGTCAATGCCTCTGGACCGCCGCCGCAGCGAGCGTCGTGCTGACCACAATGGCCACGAGCGCATCCGCTCAGGGCTTCTTCTCGTTCCTGTGGAGCGGTGGGTCGCGCCAAGTGGTGTCGTTCCCCAAGCAGTATGCGCCGGGGCAGATCATCGTCAGCTTCGGTGACCGCAGGCTCTACTGGATCCACCGCCGTGGAGAGGCCATCAGCTATCCCATTGCGGTGCCGCGCCCCGATAGCCGTTGGCAGGGCGTGACCACGGTTACCGCGAAGAAGGTCAATCCATCCTGGACACCCACCCCTACCATGAGGCGGGAGAACCCGAGTCTTCCAGCTTATGTGCCAGGAGGACACCCCCGTAATCCACTTGGCGTGCGCGCTCTTTACCTCGGCTCCTCGCTTTACCGTATCCATGGCACGGATGCGCCTTGGACGATCGGCACGGCAGTCTCGAAGGGCTGCATCCGGATGTACAACGAGGATGTTCTCGATCTCTACCCCAGGGTGCCCATTGGCACGAAGGTTACTGTGACCTGGCGCCGGTTCACCTAACCAGGAGACTTCAGTCTCCCTCTTGAAGCCACAGACGAACCCCGTCGAATTCGGCGGGGTTTCTTGATTAGGGATCCCTTAACGGGGCAGTCAAAGCTGGCCCGGCCTCCTACGCGGCAAGGCCCTGCTTCTAATCCAAAGCAGTCCGGCCCGAATGCAAAAAAGATTATTGCCTACAAGACAGTTAGCCGCGACACGTTTTATTGACTTTCCGTTTGAGTTTGATATTCAGCCTCCGACAGGGGGGAAAACCATTATGATAATTCGCCTGATCGACGGCCTGAACGAGATCGTGGGCCGTATCATCTCTGTTGTGGCAATCGTCCTCACTGCCGTCATCATCTATGACGTCGTCCTGCGCTATGTATTCCATGCACCGACGCGCTGGGGATTTGACGTCAGCAAGCATCTCTACGGCTTTTATTTCGTGATGCTGGGCGGATATGCGCTTCGGCATGGGGCGCATGTACGCGTGGACCTCGTAACGGAGAAGCTTTCTCCCGCCGTACGCCGCTGGGTGGATATTGTCGGCTACGTTGTGTTCTTCTTCCCCTTCGCCTGGGTTTTCCTCAGTCAAAGCTACACGTTCGCCTTACGATCTTGGAATCAGGGGGAGATGACCTACGGCGCGGTGCAGCTGCCGGTCTATCCCATCAAGATCGCCTTGGCAGTCGCGGCGGCACTGTTGCTCCTCCAGGGAATTTCCGAGTTCCTGAAGCTTATCCTGCGCCAGGAGACCCCCGATGTCCGGTGAGATGATCGCACTCATCATGGCCGGCCTCCTGGTCGTGGGGCTGTTCATGGGGCACCCGCTCGCCTTCGTGTTGGGCGGCACGGCGGTTCTCGGTGCATTGATTGCCGGAAAGCCGATGGCCCTCGGCATCGTCATCAGCCGGGTCTTCGGCGACGTGTTGGACAACTACACGCTCATTGCCATCCCTCTGTTCGTGTTGATGGCCCGCTTCCTTTCGGACTCGGGGGTGACTGACAAGATGTTCGAGTCGCTGCGCCTGCTGATGGCCCGTGTGCGCGGCGGCTTGGCCCTGGCAGTCGTTTTCATATCCATCCTGCTGGCAGCGACCACCGGCATCATCGGCGCCTCCATTACCGTGATGGGTGTTATGGCGCTGCGTCCGATGCTCCAGTACGGCTACAGCCAGACGCTAACGACAGGCGTGATCGCCGCTTCAGGCTGTCTCGGCATTCTCATTCCGCCCTCGATCATGCTCATCCTGATGTCGAGCTACTCGACGCTCTCTGTCGGTGAGCTGTTCGCGGGTGCCCTGCTCCCCGGTGTCCTGCTTGGCCTGCTCTACGCCGCATACGTTTTCATCATTGCTCTCCTGCGCCCAGACATGGCACCGGCAGTTGAGCCTGAGGAGCAGGTCAGCCGACAAGAGCTCTGGAAGATGCTTGCGGTCGAGGCATTGCCACCGCTGCTCCTGATCTTCGGCGTGCTCGGGTCGCTCCTGGCCGGCATTGCGACTGCCACCGAGGTCTCAGCGATCGGCGTGGTGCTCGCGCTCGCCATCGTAATCGCACGCCGCCGGTTCGAGTGGTCGACCTTCTTCAGCGCGCTCACGGAAACGGCCCGTACCTCCGCAATGATCCTGTTCATCGTCATCGGCGCAACGGCGTTCACCGGTGTGTTCAACATCACCGGCGGCCTTCGCGCTGCTCAGGATCTAATGCGCGCGCTCGACGCGGAACCCTGGCTCCTGATCACGCTGATGATGGCCATCGTCTTCATCCTCGGCATGTTCCTCGACTGGACGGGTATCGTGCTGTTGTCGTTCCCGATTTTCCTCCCCGTCGTGCAGGAGATGGGCATCGACCAGCTTTGGTTCGTCATTCTGATGGCGGTTGTGCTGCAGACCTCGTTCCTGACGCCACCGTTTGGATACGCGCTGTTTTACATGCGCGCGTTAACGCCAGCACACATCAAAACGAGCCAAATCATTATTGGCGTAATTCCATTTATCGGGTTGATTATTGTGGCTAGCCTTTTACTGGCGGCTTTCCCGTCGCTCGCGACGTGGCTGCCCTCGCAACTGTACGGTACCAAATAAGGGAGTAGGAATTCGAATGAGGACCAAGGAGAAGCTGTTTGGCGCCGCAGCCATGCTGGCTGTGCTCTCCGGGCCTGCCGTGGCTCAGGAGACCTGGACGATGACGACGGTCTGGCCATCGTCGCTCGAGCTGATCGAGATCGATAAGAAATTCGTCGAGGTGGCAACAAAGCTCGTCGGCGACAAGCTGAAGATCGAGTTCTACGATGGCGGCACGCTCGTGCCGCCGGGCGAGGTGTTCAACGCTGTCCAAACCGGCACCATCCAGGCCGGCGGTGACTGGCCAGGCTACTGGGCCGGCCGCGACCCCGCCTTCTCGCCGCTCTCTACACATATCAGCTTGTTCAACGCCATTGATTACGCGAACTGGATTCACGGCTGGGGCGGCGCCGATCTTTACAATGAAGTCTATGGCCGTTTCGGCATGGTGTACCTGCCCTACGGCATTACCAACAACGAGTCCGGCTTCCGCACCAACAAGCCGATCCGCAAGCTCGAGGATCTGAAGGGCATGCGCCTCAGGCTCTCGGGCCTTGAGCAGGGTAAGCTTCTCGAGAAGCTCGGCGGCAGCCAGGTTTCTTTGGCCGGCGGTGAGATTTACCAATCGCTCGAGCGTGGCGTGATCGACGGTGCCGAGTTCTCGACTCCGAACGTCGACTACTCTGGCGGCTTCCACCAGGTGACGAAGTACTGGGCAACGCCCGGCTGGCACCAGTCGTCCTCGGTGTTCGGTGTCATGATCAACAAGGCCGCGTGGGATGCTCTCCCCAAGGATGTCCAAGAGAAACTGAAGATCGCGGCCGACGCGACGATGCTCTGGTCGATCGCGTTCACGGAGAAGCGGGCAACCGAGGCCTTTGCCAAGTTCAAAGAAGCGGGAATAGAGATCACCCGCATGAGCGATGAGGAATTGGAGCAGCTGCAGCAGATGGCCAACCAAGTCATCGAAGAGACGGCCTGCTCCAGCAAAACCTCGGCGAAGGTCTACCTGAGCCAGCTCGAGTACCTTTCTGACTACGCAAGCTGGCGCGGCGCCTCTGCGCCGTACAATCTGGGCCGCAATCCGAAGGGTCCGGATCTGGAGAAGATCCGCGGCTGCGCGAAATAAGACGAGCTTCAACCTAATAACTTGCGGGCCTGCCGAAATCCGGCAGGCCTTTTTTGTATCCAGAAAATTTGAAATCGCGGCACGACCACTTTGGGCCAGCCGCATATGCTCCAGCCGCAGAGGCTTCTCATGAGCCCGCTTTCACAGGGCGCGCATTCGTTCGATCCCCTAGATAAAGCTGCAATCGCGCGGCGGCATTACGCAAGTGGCGCTCAGCGGCAACTTGTGCCGCTTCGGGATCGCGGGCCGCGATAGCTTGATAAATGGCCACGTGCTCCTCTTGCACCTTGTAAGCCAGCCCCTCGTAACGGGCCGTATTGGTGCGCGCCACGCGAATAAGATTGCGCACGCGACTTTCCAGAAAGGCGACAAGAGCGATAAAAAACGGATTGCGCGTCGCTTCCACGATGGTCCGGTGGAAGCTCATATCCTCGTCGACGCCGCTGCGCCCTTCCTCTATCGCCTTGGCCATTGCATCGAGCGCCTTCTTGATGGCTTTCAATTCGTGCTCTCGCCTTCGCGCAGCGGCAAGCCCCGTTGCTGCGCCCTCAATCGCCACCAGGAGCTCTAAGATGTGCGCCAGCTCCTGCTTGTCATTCAGGTTCGGCTCATCGAGGCGAAACGACGAGGCGCCGCTGTCTGCCTTTACGAAAACACCGCGCCCTTGAAAGGACTCGAGCACGCCGTCCGATTTCAGGCGTGAAATGGCCTCGCGAATGACAGGTCGCGAAACACCGAACATTCGGGAAAGCTGCTGCTCAGTGGGGAGCTTGTCGCCGGGCCTCAATGCCCCATTTGCAATCTGTTTTCTAAGGAGTCTGGCGATTTCGTCTGGAAAACCGGACCGTCGCGTGAATTGGACCGGCTCCGTCACCGCAAGGCTTGTCGATTTCCTGAATGTCATAGTTATTTGTCAGCTTGCAATGTAAAGTCCGCCGTTAACATGCAGCGTCTCACCTGTAATAAAACTAGCCCAATCGCTGCAGAGAAACGCGATTGCACGCGCTACCTCTTCCGGTGTTCCGAGCCGCTTCAGCGGTGTTGCGGCAAGGAGCTCCTCGCCTCGGGCAGCTAAGAGCGGCCGAATCATCGCAGTGTCAATAAGCCCGGGTGACACGGCGTTGACGCGGATGCGAGGTGCAAGTTCGAGGGCCAGACTGCGAGAAAATGCGAGCACAGCGCCTTTGGCCGCCGAGTAATGGGCATGTTGATAGCTTCCGCGGTGCCCTGCCACAGATGCAATGTTCACAATTGCTCCGCCGTCACGCAACAACGGCGCAATAGCCCGGCAGGTGTAGAACACGCCTTCTAAGTTAATGCCGATTGTTTCGCGCCATTGCTCATCCGTCATTGTGGCGACGAGCTGGTCGCGATAAAGGCCGGCGGCGGTCACCAGGTAGTCCGCTCCGCCAAAGCGCTCCTGGCAGGCAGCAGCAAGCGCTGTCGCATCTCTCGAATTGGTCACATCCTGGCGCAGAACGACTATGCGGTCGCCTGATGGATCAAGTCTCTGTGCGAACTCGGTCAGCCCAATATCATCAATGTCGCTTAAGACCAGGCTTGCACCGAGTTCGAAAAATGTTCTTGCGATGGCGCGCGGAATCGCCCCGTTCGCACCTGTGAGGACGAGCACCTTCTCTCGAAAGTCGAACATCGCTTCACTCCTGCGTCACCACCGCCAGCTCACGAGCCGCGCCGCACAAGTTGACACTCCCAGTTAAACTTGTCAGATAACCAGATAAGTGGCAACATGCTCGTCAAAGGGGACGACGGGACCGCTGGTGTATCGGTACCGAACTCCCAACAAAAGAGCCGTCTAGGGAGGAGGGATGATTACCGGCACGACACGGGTCGTGGGCATCATTGCCGATCCGGTGGCCCAGGTCCGCACGCCGCAGGTCATGAACGCCTATTTCGCCGACCACGGCGTGGATGCCGTGGTCGTGCCGATGCACTTGCCGAGCGAGGGATTATCGTCCTTCCTCGCGGCCATAAGGCAATTGCACAATCTCGCCGGCCTCGTCGTCACCGTCCCCCACAAAACGAAGGTTATCGACCTTTGCGATGAGGTCTACGAACAGGCTCGCCTCGTCGGAGCAGCGAATGCAATTCGGCGCACACAGGACGGCCGGCTCGTCTGCGATATGTTCGATGGGCAAGGTTTTCTCGGCGGGTTGCTTGCCAACGGCATTGATCCGCGAGGTCAAAGAGTATTGCTGCTCGGGGCGGGTGGCGCCGCCTCGGCAATCGCGTTTGCACTCGCCAGCCATGGTGCCAGCGCGCTGACGATCGCCAATCGCACACAGGAAAAGGCCCGCGTACTCGCCGCGCGCGTTGCCGCCGCTTTTCCCGCTTGTCGCGCGACGGTCGGCCCGGCCAATCCTGCGGGGTTCGATATGGTGGTCAACGCCACCTCGCTCGGATTGAAACCGCACGATCCGCTGCCCCTCGATCCTAATCTCTTGGAGCCGAGCATCACGGTGGCAGAGGTCATCATGAAACCAGAGCGCACAGCGCTCATAGAAGCGGCTGCATCCAAAGGCTGTCGTGTGCATCTCGGGCGCCACATGCTCGATGCTCAAGTGCGGCTCTTGGCAGAGTTTCTTGGCGTGGCGCCCGAGGGCGCTCATTCTGTTAGAAACTAGGGAGGACGAGATGAAAGGCAAAACAATCAAAATCGCCCTCGGCGCGGCGATGGCTTTGGGCGTAACGGCTGCAGCCGCACACGCCGAGGCGCTGAAAATCGGGATTATTGAATCGTTATCGGGGCCACAGACTTCGACGGGTCGGCTTTTCGCGGCAGCTGCGAAATTCGTCATAGATGACATCAACAAGAAGGGCGGCTTCAACGGCGCACCGATCGAAGTCATTGAGTACGACAACGCCGGAGGCACGACAGGCGCAGCCGACAAATTCAAACAGGCCGTTGCTGATGGCGTGCATATCGTATTACAGGGCGCCTCTTCCGCGATTGCCGGGCAGATCACCGAGGACGTGCGCAAGCACAATATCCGCAACCCCGGAAATGAGGTGATGTTCATCAACCTCGGCGCGGAAGCTCTGGAGCTGACCGGCGAGAAATGTCACTTCTATCATTTCCGCTTCACGACCACGGCGCCGATGCGCGTGAATGCGCTGGTCAACGCAATGAAAAAGGCGGGCGAGCTTGGCACGCGCGTCTACTCCATAAACCAGAACTATTCCTGGGGCCGCGATATGGAGGAGGCCATAAAGACTGCGTCCAAAGCTGGCGGCTACCAGGTCGTGGAGACAGTCCTTCACGAGGTAAACAAGATCCAGGATTTCTCGCCCTACGTCGCCAAGATCAAGGACGCGAACCCTGACACGGTCATCACCGGGAATTGGTCCAATGACCTGCTGCTCCTCATGAAAGCTACGGGTGACGCCGGCCTCAAAGTGCGCTTTGCGACAACATTCCTTGACCAGGTGGGCAATATTGCCAATGCCGGCGACACGGCTCTGGGACATTATCTTGCCCATCCCTACAACATCGAGGCTGACAACACCGACTTCCCCGAGGCTTATAAGGCGGCAACCGGCCATTACCCTGTCTACATCGAGCCGCAGACGGTGAATGCTATTCGGACCCTCGGCGAGGCTCTGAAATCCGTCGACTTCGGTGGCGGTGAGATCAAGGTCAGCGAGATTGCAAAAGCGCTCGAAAAGGCATCAATCGACACGCCGATGGGCAAGATCACTGTTCGCGCCGAGGATCACCAGGCCGTTATTCCGGTCGTCGTTTCCAAGGTCGTTGATAACCCGAAGTATCCGGTGGACGGCACCAAATACGGCTTCGGCGTGGTAGAGATTATCCCAGGTCCGGAGGCAATCTATCCTGTCCAGGACTCCTGCAAGATGGAGCGCCCAGCCTGATCCTTTTCTCGTGAACTGGTGAAGGTGCGGGGCGACAGAATTCGCCCCGCCCTCCCCTGTCCGAGGTCTGCCGATGGAATTCCTGATCATATCGACCCTGAACGGCGTCACCTACGGCCTGCTGCTGTTCATGGTGTCCGCTGGCCTAACACTCATTTTCGGCATGATGGGCGTGCTGAACTTCGCGCATGCCAGTTTCTACATGCTGGGGGCGTATATCGGGTACACAGTTACCACGACCATCAACTTCTGGCTCGGCCTACTCGTCGCGCCGATCTTGGTGGGCTTGCTAGGAATTTTCGTGGAGCGCAACCTCCTACGCCGTGTTCACGCTTATGGCCATGCACACGAATTGCTGCTGACCTTCGGACTGGCCTTTATCTTCGAGGAGCTCATCAAGCTCTTCTACGGCGATTTCCCCGTCAATTATTCGATGCCCGATTACCTGCGCTTTCCAGCGTTCACGATTTTCGGCACGGATTATCCCTTTTATCGCGTGTTCATCGGCCTCGTTGCCGTAGGAATGTTCGTGATTCTTTATTTGCTCCTGTCCCGCACTCGGGCCGGCCTGGTTGTTCGTGCTGCCGAGCGGCTACCGGTCATGGCGGAATCCCTCGGACACAACGTGCCCTTGGTCTTCATGGGTGTTTTCGGCACGGGCGCTGCATTTGCTGGTCTGGCTGGCGCTGTGGCCGGCGCGTTTTTCCCGACCAACCCAAACATGGCAATCGAGCTCGGCGTTATCGTGTTTGTCGTCGTCGTCGTCGGTGGGTTGGGCTCTCTTGAGGGATCCCTCGTCGCGTCCTTGTTAATTGGCTTGTTCAGCTCGTTCGCCGTAGGCCTCGATTGGTCGCTCGCGGGACTACTATCGTGGGTCGGGTTGGGTGAGTGGGCTCGCTCCGTCGGTGGGCTTTTCACGCTGACTTTGTCTTCGATTTCGGGAACTGTTCCGTTCCTGCTGATGCTCATTGTCTTGCTGGTCCGGCCAGCCGGTCTCATGGGTGAGCGGAGCTGAGGGGGTATACGCAGTGCTCGCCCGAATTGCATTACTCACTGCTCTTTTGATCGTACTCATCTCTGTGCCGCCGTTTCTCGGCATAGGCTGGCAGAATGCCTTTACCAACATGCTCATCGCCTCTTTGTTTGCGATGGCGTTCAATCTTCTTGTCGGTCAGGCGGGACTTCTGTCTTTCGGCCACGCCGCCTTTTTTGGCGTCGGCGCATTCGCGACCCTTCACTTGATGGGCGCCATCGAAGACAGAATTATCTCGTTTCCCACACCCCTCCTTCCGCTTGCTGGCGCAGCAGCAGGATTTCTGGTCGGAGCCTTCGCCGGATATTTTGCCACGATGCGGTCCGGCGTCTACTTTGCGCTCGTTACCCTCGCCATCGCGGAGCTTCTCCACTCGCTCGCCCCGCACTGGGATGGTCTGTTCGGCGGCGAGGCCGGCCTTTCCTCAATGCGCATGCCATGGGCCGGGCTGACATTCGGCTCGCCGCTGCAGGTGTACTACTTGGCACTCTGCTGGACGGTGGTGTCGATTCTGCTGCTTTGGGCCTACACGCGGACAGCCTTCGGGCGCCTGACGTTGGCCCTGCGGGATAATGAGCAACGCCTGCGTTTCATGGGCTACAACGCGCACACGACGAAGGTCATCATTTTCTCCATTTCGGCCATGTTCTCAGGAATCGCCGGAGCTTTGCTAGCGGTATCGAACGAAACTGCGAATTACTCCCTCTTTTCCACTCACGTTTCTGCGCAGGTCGTGCTTCATACCTTCGTCGGCGGCTCGACTGTGTTTTTCGGCCCCGCTGTGGGTGCAAGCATTTTCACATTGTTTGCCTTCTATATCTCTGAGGTGACCCGAACCTGGCTCCTTTATCAGGGGCTGATTTTCGTTCTCGTCATGCTCTATGCGCCCCAGGGCATCGGCGGATTGGTCCAGGCCCACATTCAGCACTGGTCTAAGATCAGCTGGCCAGAGCTCGGCCGAGTATATGCGCTCGCAGCAGTGGTGGCGGCCTGTTTCACCGGAGCCGTCGTCTTCCTTGTCGAGTCCTTTGCGATCATTTTCTCGCCAGAGTATGCAGCTGCGCGTGGCCGCCTCGGCACCTGGCCTCCATTCAAGCTCTTCGGCGTGGAATGGGAGGTCTTCTCACCGGTAACGTGGATCATCCCGTTCGGGCTGCTTGCCGCCGGTCTTCTGCTTCTGCCAAACGCGCGCCGCATGCTTCGCGAGACTTGGGACGGTATTCTCGAAAGGGCCGAGGCTGCCCGCATCGCACAAACTGAAATTCAGCTCGCGGGAGCCGTGGAACGATGAATCGCGAACCCGTGCTGGAGGTGGAAAACGTTAGCAAGCACTTCGGTGCGTTGAAGGTGATGGAGGGCGTCAACCTGACCATTGCCTCCGGCGAGCGCCACGCGCTTATCGGGCCGAACGGTGCCGGCAAATCGACCCTGTTCAACATGATTTCGGGGATGTTCCCGCCGACGGCAGGTGAAATCAGGTTACGCGGGCGGCGTATCTCGGGGCTTCCACCCCATGAAATTAACCGGCTCGGCTTATCGCGTTCGTTCCAAATCACGAATATTTTCCATCGCCTCTCGGTTTTCGAGAACCTTCGCATCGGCGTTATGGCGCGGCATGGTGTCCGCTACGGACTATTTACGCCCGTCAGCAGAATGCGTGCCGTCAATGAAGAAGCGGAGGCTATTCTGGAACGCGTGCGCCTCACCGAACGGCGCGACCATCCCGCCGGAGACCTTACGTACTCAGAGCAACGCGCTCTGGAAATTGGCATGACGCTCGCTACTGGCGCCGATGTCATTCTGCTTGACGAGCCGACATCCGGCATGTCGCGCGAGGAGTCCCAGCGCGCTGTCCAGCTCATTCGCGAGGTCACCGAGGGGAAAACGCTGCTGGTTGTGGAGCACGATATGAATGTCGTGTTCAGCCTTTGTGATCGCGTTTCCGTCCTTGTTTATGGCCGAATTCTTGCTACGGGCACTCCGGACGAAATTCGCAACAACGCGGACGTGCAGGAAGCCTATCTCGGTGAGGAGGTGGCGTAATGCTGCTCAAGGTCGAGGGCCTGCACGCGCATTATGGTAAGAGCCACATTCTCCATGGCGTCGATCTTGCGGTCGAGGAGGCCAGCATTGTCAGCTTGCTCGGCCGCAATGGCTCGGGCCGTTCTACGACGCTGAAAACCTTGATGGGCATCGTGCCCGCAACGCAAGGTAACGTAAAACTAAATGGGCAAGAGCTCACGGGTCTGCGCCCTTTCGAAATCGCGCGAGCTGGACTCGGCTACGTCCCGGAGGAACGGCTTGTATTTCCCAATCTGACTGTCGAGGAGAATTTGCAGATGGGACTGCAGCCGCCGCGCGACGGCACCGCGGCCTGGACCATTGAGGATATGTACCAGTATTTCCCCCGCCTCAAAGAGCGGCGTCGCAATAAGGCAGGCACGCTTTCCGGCGGCGAACAGCAGATGTTGACGATCTGCCGGTCCCTTCTCGGCAATCCGCGTGTATTGTTGATCGATGAGCCAACGGAGGGGCTGGCACCAAAGATCGTCGAGGTCGTCATGGAAGTGATCCTCGATATCAAGAGACGCGGCGTCGCCGTGGTGCTGGTGGAGCAGAAACTGACCATTGCGCTCAAAGTTGCGCAGAAAGTGTTCGTCATGGGACATGGAGAAATCGTCTTTGAAGGAACGCCGGACGAGCTCCGTAGTCGTCCAGATGTCCGCCGCAATTGGCTAGAGGTGTCATGACCAGCGGAACTGCGCTCCGCCCAACGGATGTAATTTATCGCGATCTCGCGCAAAAGCGCGTCCTCATCACGGGCGGCGCCGCGGGAATAGGCTACGCCACGGCCGAAGCCTTCTCGAGGCAAGGGTGCCGGATTACCGTTTTCGACATCGACGAAACTGGCCTAGAGCGCGCCTTGAAATCGCTGCCTGGTGCAATCGGAAAGCACGGCTCGGTCACCGACCCTGATGCCGTCAATGCGGCTTTCGAGAACATGGATGAAGCGTTTGGCGGCGTTGATATCGTGGTCAACAACGCCGGCATTTCAATGAATAAGCCGACCCTGGAGCTTAGCCTTCAAGATTGGCAAAAGACACTCGACATTAATCTCACTGGAGTTTTCCTGTGTTGCCAGGCAGCGGCAAGGAGAATGGTGCCGCAAGGCTCAGGTGTTATCCTCAATATTTCGTCCATTTACGGCATCGTCGCTGCGCCCAATCGCCTTGCCTACTGCGCGACGAAAAGCGCAGTCGCGATGATGACCAAAGGGCTCGCGATTGAATGGGCTGAGCACGGCATTCGCGTGAATGCACTGGCGCCGGGATATGTGAAAACAGCGCTCGTGGAGCAGCTGGTCGAATCCCATCGCATCGACGATCGCGCACTCGCTAAACGCACGCCGCTAGGCCGTCTTGCAACGGTCGAGGAAATAGCTGACCTCGCCGTTTTTCTCGCCTCCGACAAGGCTCGGTACATCACGGGCCAGGTCGTTGGCATTGATGGTGGCTGGACGGCTTACGGGTACATTTGAGAAGAAGGTTATGCCCGAAACAAGACGACTACAGTCGAATGCGCCTTGGGTCGAGATCCGCAGCACCAAAGCTGATTGGGTTGCGGCGGATCCCAAATTGTTGGGCGTGATGCTCACGCAGCTTCACCTCATCCGTGCATTCGAGGAGAAGGTGCTCGAGCTTACCGCGGAAGGTCTTGTGCATGGGCCGGCGCATTCGAGCATCGGTCAGGAGGGCGGAGCCGTGGGCTCGATCATCGCGCTGAGACCCAGCGATCAGGTCAACGGGTCGCACCGTGGCCATCACCAGTTTCTCGCCAAGGCAATTTCCTTTGTCGCGCAAAACGGCCTGGACCCGACGAAAGAGTTTCCGGAGAACGTGCATGCACTTCTCCGACGCACTCTCGCCGAAATCATGGGCCTGGCGGAAGGTTTCTGCAAGGGACGCGGCGGCTCCATGCATTTGCGGTGGGCTGAGGCCGGCGTTCTCGGCACGAACGCTATCGTCGGGGGCGGAGTACCAATGGCAGCTGGCGCTGCATGGGCCCACAAGCGCGCCGGGACAGGCGACGTGACCGTCACGTATTTCGGCGATGGCGCGGTCAACATCGGCTCCGTGCTCGAAACGATGAATTTGGCTGCAGCTTGGCAATTGCCGCTGTGCTTTTTCATTGAAAACAATCGTTATGCCGTGGCCACCACTGTCGAGGAGTCGACGGCTGAAACTCGCCTCTCATCTCGGGGGCAGGCATTCAACATTCCTGCCTGGCGCGTCGATGGCATGGACCCGCTCGCGGTCAAATTAGCGATGGATCAGGCCCTGGCTCACATGCGCTCAGGTCGCGGGCCGACGATCATCGAAGCGGAGGTGTACCGCTACTTCCACCAGAGTGGGCCTCTACCCGGCAGCGCTTTCGGCTACCGCACGAAAGAGGAAGAGGCCGAATGGCGCGCCCGTGATCCGTTGGACCGTGTCGCGCGCGAAATGATGGAGCGCAACCTCCTCGACAAAGCCCAAGTCGATGCGCTCCGACTCCGTGCGCAAGACGCGATGGCGCGGATTGCGGACGCGTTGACCGAACCTGCCGGCAACCGCCGCCGCGTGCGCGACGATCTCTGGCCCTCTCCAGCTTTTCGGGATTACGGCATACGAGGCGATCTTTCCGAACTTTCGGGGAAACGCTTCGAGGAATTGGACACGTTCCGTGGACGCATAGAAGAGCGCAAGTTCATCGACATCGTCGCCGATGTGATGCACCGGCGTATGGAAACGGACGAACGTATTGTCCTTCTGGGTGAGGACATCCACCGGCTCAAAGGCGGAACGAATGGCGCCACACGCGGGCTCGCTGCCCGTTTCCCGGATCGTGTGCTCGGGACACCCATTAGCGAAAACGCGTTCACCGGCTTGGCCGGCGGCATCGCCATGGATGGGCGCTATCGACCCGTCGTCGAATACATGTATCCCGATTTCATGTGGGTCGCGGCCGACCAAGTTTTCAATCAAATTGGCAAAGCACGGCACATGTTCGGTGGCGAAACGCCGGTGCCCCTGGTCCTGCGGACCAAAGTGGCCATGGGCACGGGCTACGGATCGCAGCACTCCATGGACCCGGCCGGCATTTTTGCGACAAGCCCGGGCTGGCGCATCCTCGCCCCTTCAACGCCCTTCGATTACGTGGGTCTCATGAACAGTGCGCTTGCTTGCGAAGACCCTGTCCTCGTGCTCGAGCACGTGGACCTTTACAACAGCAACGGCCCGGCGCCGGTCGACGATTTCGATTATTACATTCCAATCGGGCGTGCTCGCGTAGTGCGACCTGGAAAAGAAGTTACAATACTCACGTATCTTTCTATGACGCGGGTCGTGCTCGCCGTCGTCGAGGACATGGGTATCGACGCGGAGGTGATCGATCTCAGATCTCTCGATCGCGCCAGCCTCGATTGGGAGACCATTTCCGCGAGCGTCAAGAAAACCAACAATGTTCTGATCGTGGAGCAGGGCGCGCTTGGAACATCATACGGCACGCTGCTCGGCGACGAGGTTCAGCGCCGCCTGTTCGATTGGCTGGATCAGCCAGTAAGACGCGTGACCGGTGGCGAGGCTGCGCCGAGCGTGTCGAAAGTGCTCGAACGGGCGGCCATTGCCGGGCCGGAGGAGGTTCGCGAAGCGCTGCGCGCTATGATGGCCGATGTCGGCAGGCCGCTGGCGGCATAATTCCGGAATGGGAGGAATCGAACATGAAAATGATGGCGCCAATCGAAATTGGGATTTGCTGCACCGATCTTGAAAGGCTGAGGCGGTTTTACGTTGACGTCTTGGGATGCACGCCGGTCAACGAAATCGAAGTGCCGGCCGAGAAATCTCGGCCAGCTGCCTTGGCTGAAAATGGATACAGGGTCGCGCGCCTCCAGACGCCTTGGGGCGAACGCCTGAAACTTCTTCAACCCGCTACTGCACCTGAAAACGCACCAGCAACAGAATGGATTTTGAGCCGGCGCGGTCTCGCCTACATCACCTTCATTGTTGATGATCTTAACACTATTATCGCGCGATTGAAAACAGCGGGCGCCGTTTTTCTGACCGGCGACCAGCGCGTCGAGGTACGTCCGGGAACATACCTTTCATTTATTCGCGATCCAGAAGGAAATGTCATCGAGTTTGTCGAGTACAGCGATATCCGTGAATATCGGCCGGATCTTGGCTGAGGAGGTCTAGCCAGGGCAGCCAGCTTTCGAGGAGCCTGACTTTCTCACGGCTAAGCTCAAGCGACGGCGTCGTGTTAAGAGTGTTCATTGTGTTGCGAATACAAGAGTGACTCAATGACCTTTCCCGCCGTCGCATTCGTTGCCGATTGAAGTGGGTGGATTAGAAATGAAACCGGATAGAGCATTTCGCAGATTCGCTAGGCCTTCCCTCCTTTGACAAAGTCGGCTCATAAGTATCCTGAGCCTGCCCCTTCGACTCTCAATTCGGTAGAGATCTTTCACCAGTTTCAAGGGCTTCTTGATCTAGCTGGGCGGAGCAAAAATCCGTTGACACTCAATGCGCAGGCCCACTAACCTGCCTTTCCAACAGGCACGGAATTGAATTGAATAAAACTTCGGCAATCAAGCTAAGAACTTGGCAAAGGGGAGTTTTGATTGAGACAGAGAGCAAGCTTAGACAGTACGTGTTAGAAAACGTTCTGTCTCTATTAGATCGCACATGCCATCAAGGGGAGGCATGATGGGCAAGCGCGTCGCGCTGGCTGGGTTTCTACACGAGACGAACACCTTCGCTCCTTCCAAGGCCACCCTCGCCAATTTCGAGCAGGGTGGTGGTTATCTGCCCATCTGTCGCGGTGAGGAGATCTTTGAGCGTGCCCCCGGGGTCAACCTGGGCATCTCCGGCGTTCTTGCCCAAGGTGCTGAATTCGGCTGGACCATGATCCCAACGGTCTGGTGCGGCGCGATTCCCTCGGCTCACGTGGAAGAGGATGCATTCGAGCGCATCTCCAGCGAGATCATTGCCGGCATCAAGGCGGCCGGACCGCTCGACGGCATCTATCTCGATCTCCACGGAGCCATGGTCTGTGATCACCTGGACGATGGCGAGGGTGAGCTGATCTCGCGCGTGCGCGCCGTTGTCGGGCCAAAGGTGCCGATCGCCGTCAGCCTCGATCTCCATGGCAATGTGACCTCCCGCATGGTGGAACAGGCCGATGTTCTCGTCGCGTTCCGCACTTATCCGCATGTGGACATGGCTGAAACCGGCCGGCGGACGGCCATTCAGTTGGAAAAGCTGATGGCCAGGGGGCGCCCCTTTGCGAAGGCTTTCCGACGTCTGCCATTCCTCATCCCCATCCCCTGGCAGTGCACATCACTGGAGCCGGCGCGCAGCATCTATCAGCGCGTTGCGGCATTGGAGACTGGCGACGTTTTCAGCACCTCATTTCTCATGGGCTTCCCAGCGTCGGATTTCGAGGAGTGCGCGCCGAGCCTGCTCGCCTATGGCGAGACGCAAGCAGCCGCCGATAAGACCGCTAACGAAATGATGGAGCTCGTGCTCGCCAACGAATTAGCTTTCAAGGGACAGGCCTATGATCCGGATGAAGGCGTCCAGATCGCCATGAAACTGGCCGAGAAGGCCACACGGCCTGTCGTTATCGCCGATACGCAAGATAATCCCGGCGCCGGCGGAAATTCCGACACCATGGGCATGCTCCGCGCCCTGCTCCGCAACGGGGCTAAACGCGCCGCGATCGGCCTCATCGCTGACGCGGAAGCGGCGCGCGCTGCTCATCAGGCCGGTGAAGGCGCCGAAATTTCGATCGCCCTCGGCGGCAAGTCACGCATTCCAGGAGACAGTCCGCTCGAAGCCACCTTCCGCGTTGAAAAGCTCTCGAATGGGCAGCTCCACGCCACCGGACCGTACTACGGCGGCACGCATCTCAACCTCGGGCCGTCGGCATGTCTCGCCATCGACGGGGTGCGGATCGTCGTAACAACGCACAAAGCGCAAATGGCCGATCAGGCCATGTATCGTTTCGTCGGCATCGAGCCTCGCGAACAGGCTATCCTGGTGAACAAGAGCTCGGTGCATTTCCGGGCTGATTTCGAACCCATTGCCGAGGCCATTTTGGTCTGCACGGCGCCCGGGCCGATGCCGCTCGATCCAGCTACGCTCCCATGGAAGAAGCTGGCTGAGGGCATCCGCTTGTCGCCCGGGGGGCCAGAGTTCCGCCGCTCGGCACGCTCACCAGCCAGTTAATGATAATCCGATTGCCACGCTCGACGTCTTGAACGACGCTGAGGAGGCACTGATCATGAGCTCGGAAGGATCTCCAACCAACAGGGGAAGCGCGATGTGGAAGCTCCATTGTAAGAGTCGAATGGCCCTAGGCCGCACACGAGTGCAGTCGCGGACTGTGACCGGCCTGCTCGCCGCCACAATGCTCGCAGGCACCAGCCTGCTTCAGCCGGCCGCGGCGGAAAAAGTCATCACTGGCGTGATGCATTCGGGGTTGCGTGTGCTCGACCCGATCATCACGACGGCGCACATTACCCGCGATCACGCCTACATGATTTATGACGTGCTGGTGGCCGTCGACGAGAATTTCCAGCCCCGGCCACAAATGGCGGACTGGACAATCTCGGATGACAAGCTCGTCTACACCTTCAAATTGCGGGATGGATTGAAATTCCACGACGGCAATCCCGTGACGGCCAAGGATGCTGTGGCCTCGCTCAAGCGCTGGGGAAAGCGGGATTCGGGCGGCCAGCTCATTTTCGACGTCACGGAAAGCCTCGAGGCGGCCGACGACAAGACGATCGTTTGGAAACTCAAGAAGCCATTCCCCGCGCTCCTCGAAATCGTCGGAAAACAGTCAGCGGTTCCACCGTTCATCATGCCCGAGCGCGTGGCGAATACGCCGCCTGACCAAGCAATTACCGAATATATTGGATCGGGACCGTTTGTTTTCGTGGAGTCCGAATATCAGCCCGGTGTCAGCGTCACCTACGAGAAATTTGCCGACTACGTGCCGCGTGAAGAGCCACCGAGCTGGATGGCTGGCGGAAAGGTCGTCAAGGTTGATAAGGTCAAGTGGGTGACCATGCCCGACGCCCAGACGACCATCAACGCGCTTCTGTCCGGTGAGATCGACTATATCGAACAGGTGCAGATCGATCTGCTGCCGCTGCTCGAAGGCAACGACGATGTCGTCGTCGAAACGCGCGACGACCTCGGCTACCAGACGATGGGGCGCATGAACTTCAAGCACCCACCCTTCGACAATGTGAAAATCCGGCAGGCTGCACTGAAGGCGCTGAACCAGGCGGATGTGCTCGGCACCATGATCGGCGATCCGAAATACTACAAAATCTGCGGCGCCATTTTCGGATGCGGAACGCCGCTGGGAGATGAGAGCGGCGCCGAAACGCTGATCAAGGGCGGCGACAAGGAAGGCGCGAAGAAGCTTCTCAAGGAAGCCGGCTACGACGGCACGCCGGTTGTCCTGATGCAGCCGACGGACGTTATTTCTTTGCAAAAGCAGCCAGTCGTCGCCGCTCAGGCTCTGCGTGAAGTCGGCTTCAACGTCGACATGCAGCCCATGGACTGGCAGACGCTGGTCACGCGTCGCGCGAGCCAGGCGAAGCCCTCTGAAGGCGGATGGAACCTGTTCTTCACCAACTGGATGGTGCCCGAAATCAACTCACCGCTCATCAGCCCGATGCTGAACGGCCGCGGTGACCAGGGTTGGTTCGGTTGGCCGAAGGACGATGAGCTCGAGGCCCTCCGTGCCGAGTTCATCGAAGCGGACACACCGGAAAAGCAGCGCGAGGTCGCCGTCCGCATCCAGAAGCACGTCCTGGAGAATGTGATCTATATCCCGCTGGGTCAGTATGCGGCGCCACAAGCCCGGAGCAAGAAGCTGACCGGCATGATTCCTTCTCCGGTTCCTGTCTTCTGGAATATTGAGAAGGCCGACTGACCTTTGCGACAAGTAAGCGTCGCGTCCCCGACGCGGCGCTTCACGGCGGAAACTGCGCACCGCCTTCTATGACTCGTTGCCCATAGAGGTCTGGCCCGATGCTGGGATACATCATCCGGCGCATACTTGCCGTTATTCCTGTCATCGTGAGTGTGGCGATTTTCGTATTCTTGCTTCTCCGCCTCACACCGGGTGACCCTGCAGCGATCATTGCCGGAGACATGGCGACTCCGGAGCAGCTCGAACGCATTCGCCGCTCTCTTGGCCTCACTGAGCCGCTTCACGTGCAGTTCATAAGGTGGGTTGGACTTCTGCTCCAAGGTGATCTCGGGACATCACTTATTTCCAATACTCCCGTGACGCGTATGATCGGGCAGCGCATCTGGCCGACGATCAACATCGCGTTGCTGACGATCACGCTCTCTGTCTTGATCGCTGTACCGTTGGGCGTGATCGCCGCGTGGCGGCACCGCACCTGGGCCGACTACGCCGTCATGACGTTTTCGGTGCTCGGCTTTTCGATTCCCGTTTTCGTCATTGGCTATATCTTCATCCAAGTCTTTTCGATCGAGTTACGCTGGCTACCGGTTCAAGGATACTCCCCGCCATCCGAAGGATTCGGCCGTTTCCTTTCCCGCGCAATCCTGCCCTGCCTGACCCTAGCAACCATTTATGTGGCGCTCATCGCGCGCATGACGCGAGCGAGCATGCTCGAAGTGCTCGGCGAGGATTTCATTCGCACCGCAAGAGCCAAA